>JALYLU010000704.1 GCA_030774075.1 Actinomycetota bacterium
ACGACCGGCGGTGCGCACGACGGTGTCGGCGCGGGCGACACGACGACGACCATCGTGCACGACGGCAACGGTTCGAACGCCGGAACTGGTGCCGGCACGGGTGATGGAATCGGTAACACTCCGACCACGGTGCCCAACGGTGACGGAAACGGCACCACTCCGACCACCGTGTACAACGGCGTCGGTGACGGCAACAACTCGAAGTTTCTGTCGATCCACTGCACACGGTCGGCCGACCCGGTGCGCATCGCGTGCAGCTGGAGCGCGTCGAGCAGTCCCGATCACGCGCACTACGTGCTGTTTCGCACCGGCGACGGAAACGGGCGTGTGGTCCTGGAGACCGAGAACGCGCTGAGCTTCACGGATCCGTCGGTCGTGCCGGGCACCGCGTACGGCTATCGCGTCAGCTCATTGCGGGCGGACGGATCCGTTGAATCGCACAGTCCCTTGTTCCGCATCGAATGCTGCGGCGATGTGCCGACGACCACGACGCCGACGACCGCGCATCACGACGCCACGACCGCCACCACCGTGCGCGGGGGTCACGGAGCCACCGCCACGACCAAGCCCTAAGGGCAAAGAGCGCGGTTGCGGACGCACAGCAGCCACCGGAGAGCCCCCCTCCTCCGGTGGCTGCGGCGCGTTTCGAGGGCGGTGCTCAGAGGGGCGGGCCGATGATGAGCTTCACGCTCGCGTCGTGTCGTTTGCCCGTCGAGTCGACCCAGCCGACGCTGACCGATTCGCCGGGGTGGAACTTGACGAGGGCGAGGCGCAACGCCGCGGAATTGGCGATCGGCTTGCCGTCGAGCGAGACGATGACGTCGCCGGTCTGCATCCCCGCCGCGCTCGCACCCGTGTTGTCCTGTACGCCGACCACGAGCGCACCCGAGCTGACCGCGGCATTCTGCCCGTCGACGTTCTGCACCTGCACACCCAGGAGCGCCCGGTCGCCGATGTGGATCTTGTCGGTATCGGTGCCGGAGCGGATCTGACTCACGATGCCGACCGCGTTGTCGATCGGGATCGCGAATCCGATGTCCGAGCCGGTTTGGGCGTTGAAGCGCCCGCCTCCGGCCGCCGCGGTGTTCATGCCGATGATCTTGGCGCTCCGGTCTACCAGCGCGCCGCCGGAGTCGCCGGGCTGGATGGGCGCGTTGATCTGGATCATTCCTTCGAGGGTTTCCTGCGAACCGCCCGCGTCACCGGCCGTCACCTGCTGATCGAGAGCGGTCACCTGACCCTGTGACGCGCTCGGCTTCCCACCTCGCCCGAGCGCATTCCCGATCGCGACGACGGGATCACCGATGTGAACCTTCGACGGCTCGCCGAATGTCACCGTCGGCAGGTTCGAGACTTTGTCGACGATCTGCAAAAGCGCGACGTCCTCGGTGACGTCGTAGCCGACCACTTTGGCGTCGTGCGACGGGCCCGTGCCTCCGATGACCACCTTGATGCTCGTTGCATCGGCGATGACGTGATTGTTGGTGAGGACCTCACCGGTGGACGAGATCAACATGCCGCTGCCCGCGGCGCGACCCTGCGCGAGCGTCGTGTTGATGTTGACGAGCGCGGGATCGACCTTGGCTTCGATCGCGCTCACGTCGAGCGAGCCCGTGCCGGGCGGGGACGTTCCCACGTTGCCGCCGCCGGGGAGGTTGCTGCCGCCGTTGCCGCTGTTGCCGGACGGCAAGTTGTTCGGACTGTTCGGGTTGTTGGAGATCGCGCCGCTCGCGTCGAAGGTTCGGGTGTTGGAGTTGTTGTGCACCGCGATCGCGACGCCGGCTCCGACCCCCGCGGATGCGAGCACCAGCGCGAGTGCCGCGAGGACGGCGAGACCGCGCCGGGGATTCGACGCCGGCCGAGGCGCCGGCGGAATGGGAGACCAACCGCTCGGGCCGGCGGGTCCCCACGCGGGGGGCGGCGGACTCCAGGCTCCGCCATACCCCGCGTTGGGAACGGGAGCGGTGGGATCGCCCGCGGCGGCGGTCGGAGTTGCCGCGGTCGGGTTCTGTTGCGTCGGTGGCCACGAAGCCCAGACGGGGTCGGGCGTGGGAACGGCTGCCGCCGGGGGTGTCGCGTCCGGCCCGTCCTCGGCTGTCGGGGGCCAGGTGTACTGCGGCCAGGGCTCGAGTGGCTGGACCGGCGCCTGCTCGGTCGGGTCGCGGTCTTCGGCGTTTCGGGTCTCGTCCGATTCCGTCATCGGTTCATGCCTCGAGTCCGTGTGATTTCGCGCCCGGGGTGACGCGTCCGACGCCGATTCTGTTCGCCCCGTTTGGGAGCGGCCTGTGAGGTTGCTGGATGATGACTCCCAATCGGCGGGATCACCCAATCGCCGGATCAGCCAATCGCCGGATCAGCCAATCGCCGGATCAGCCAATCGCCGGATCAGAAGGTTACGAGCAACGCGTGTGCGACCGGTCCCCCCAGTACCCGGTCCCGCCAGTACCCGATCCCATGTCGCAGTGCCCTCGGTTCAAGGCCAGAGCGGCTCTCGCACCTCGAAGCCGAGCGGATCCCCCCGGCGATTGCGATACGACACCTCGTCGACGGGTCGCCGGGGAGCAACGGCCCATCGCC
>JALYLU010000705.1 GCA_030774075.1 Actinomycetota bacterium
CGGCAGCGGAGCCGACCGGGAGCGGCAGCGGAGCCGACCGGATGGGAGGCGCAGCGCGAGCGACCAATAATTATGGAGGCGCAGCGCGAGCGACCAATAATTATGGAGGCGCAGCGCGAGCGACCAGTAGTCGGAGTCACCCCCCGGCGACTCGGGCGGGGATCTTCGCCATGCGCGTCTCGAAAACCCCGACGATGCCCGCGATCGTGGTGCGGCCGTCGATCGCGGCCTGCCGTGCGTCGGGTCGCGCGAAATACAGACCCATCAGTACCCGACCACGGCGGAGGTACACCGCGACCGAGTGCGACGACTCGCCCGTCGTCGCGTCGGTCGCCACGAAGTCGTAGGCGAGTCGCTCTACCGTCGGCGTGCGAGGCCATGCGCCGTCGGGCGACGAGCGGAACCGGGTCGTGCGCGTCTCTTCACCGACCGGGCTGGCAACTGGAGTCGACGGGCACCGCGCGGCAACCGACTGCAGCTCGCGGATCGCCTGCGCACCACCGGAAGGAGCGCGATACAGAATCGCCTCGGTGCTCAGGAACAGGTTCCCTTGGGCGTCGGTGAGCGCGACCTGGCGCCGTGCGATGCGCTGTGCCTCGCTGGCAAATCGCCCGTTGCACAGATCGAGCGTGGCGACCGTGAGGTCTGCACCCCCGCGAAGGAGCGTCACCTTGTCACCGGCGGGTACGTCGCTCTGCTGGAGGATGATCGCACCGAGAACGCTGTCGTCGGGAGCCACGGTCACGGCCTGCCTCGGGCTCGAATCGCGCGCGTTCACGACGATCGTCGCGACGCCGAATCCGACAACGAGCGACACGACGGCCAGTGCGGCGGCGAGTGTCGCGCGTGGCCGCCGCACGGCCCGACGAGGCGTCGGTCCCGAGTCGGGAGCCGGAAACGGATCCGGCGGTAGCGGCGCGACGGTCTCGAGATCGGGGTCGACGTGCTCGCTCACCGTCAGCAGAGTAGGGCGACCGCGCCGGCGTTCCGGACGCGGCGAACCGGCCCCCACCGGTCAATTACGGCCAGCCTCGCCAATCGTCTATGTCGATCGCGACGACCGCGCCCCGCGGGGGCTCGGCCACGTACACGGGGTACTTCTGCGTGAGGAGCACGATCGCGGCCGAGCGCTCCTCGCCGCCGTCGAGGACGCGCCCCTCGCCGTCCAATCGCACCCACCACAGCGTCGACCAGTCGTCGGAGTAGTGGTCGATGAGCAGCGCCGCGTGCGGAATCGCGCGCAGGTTCGCGAGCCGGCGCACAGCCATCGTCGACTTCGGCTTCGCGTCGATCGCGGAGTACACGACGTCACCCGCGAGCGCGAAGCAACAGGGCACGAGGTGGGGTCGCCCTTGGCTCGTGACGGTCGCCAGACGGGCGACGCGGGCGTCGCTCACCCGCCAACGCATCTCCTGCTCGTCCATACCCGACACCGTAGATTGGGGACACCGTCGCTAGCGTGAGACGGCGATGACGGGCGAAACCGCCGAAACCAATGCCGCCGAACGGCGTCGCTGGAACGACGAGCGTTGGACCGCGGTCTGGCCGAAGCGGGAGCGGTTCACCAATGCCGTCACCCCCCGGCTGCTCGACGCGCTCGCGCTCGCACCGGGCGAGCGCGTTCTCGACATCGGCTGCGGCGGGGGCACGGCCTCGATCGAAGCCGGCCGGCGCGTGTTGCCGGAAGGGTCGGTGGTCGGCGCGGATCTCTCGACCCCGCTCGTCGAGCTCGCGCGGCGGCGAGCGCGCGAGGCATCTTCCGGCAACGTCTCCTTTCAGGTCGTCGACATGCAGCATGACCTCGTGCCCGGCGCTCCCTTCGACGTCGCGATGAGCCAATTCGGCGTCATGTTCTTCGACGAACCGGTGACCGCCTTCGTCAACATCGCGCTCCATCTCCGCAGGGGCGGGCGCGTCGGCTTCGCGTGTTGGCAATCGGCCGAGCGAAACCCGTGGTTCTTCGCGTTCGCACTCGCGCCCTTCCTGCAACCGGTCCCGGCACCGGCGGAGGGGAAGTCGCCGACCGGGCCCTTCGCACTCGCCGACGCCGAGCGAACCGCCGGCATCCTGCGTGATGCCGGGTTCTCCGACGTCCGGCGCACCGCGATCGAGTTCACGGTCGACCTTCCCGAGGACGCGCTCGTCGACGACGACCAGCTCGCGTTCATGGGCGTGGCCGATTCCGACATGACCGCCGCGCGCCGGGCGATCGACGAGCACATGGCCGGGTTCAAGCTGGGCCCCGAGGCTTCCCGCTTCCCGCTGGCTCTTCAGATCTTCGAGGCTCGCCGCTAGCCCCGCCGCTCGGTCCGCGTCCTTTCCCGACGCGCTCGGGTGGCGATCCTCACCCGGCATTGTGGCGGTCTCGTGACTTAGTTGGTTGGTGGACGGCGAGGTCGATTTCGAGGCGTGGTACCGGCAGGTGCATCCGCGTCTTGTGTCGGCGTTGTCGTTGATCGCGGGCGACGTGGACTTGGGACGTGACGCGGTGGACGAGGCGTGTGCGCGGGCGTTGGAGCGTTGGTCCCGGGTGCGAGAGATGCGTTCGCCTTCGGGTTGGACGTATCGGGTGGCGT
>JALYLU010000706.1 GCA_030774075.1 Actinomycetota bacterium
TTCTCGATGTATGTGTCGCTAGAGGCGATGTACGCCTCGGGCTGGTAGTAGTCGTAATAGCTGACGAAGTACTCGACGCGATTCTCGGGGAAGAACTCGCGAAACTCGGCCGCAAGCTGCGCGGCCAGCGACTTGTTCGGCGCGAGCACGAGCGTGGGACGCTGCGCCTTCGCGATCACGTTCGCGATCGTGAAGCTCTTGCCCGAACCGGTTATGCCCAGCAATGTCTGGAACCGGTCACCCCGCTCGAGGCCCTCGGCGAGCGCGGCGATCGCCTCGGGCTGATCGCCGGCGGGCGCGAGGTCAGTGACGAGCTCGAGGTCGGGCACGGAGCGAGAGTACCGGCGCGGTGAGACACTTATGTCGCCGCCGCGCGGCGCTCGAGCTCGCTCCAGATCTCGCCGACCTGTTTCTCCAGATGGCCGACGTCGCCGGAGTTGTCGACCACCCACGTCGCGACCTTTCGGCGGTCTTCGTCGGTGGCTTGCAGCCCGATGCGGCGGCGGGCGTCGTCGCGCACCACCCCCCGTGCTTCGAGCCGGTCGAGGCGCATCTCGAGTGGCGCCTCCACCACGATCACGGCGCCGTACTCGAAACCCCGCTTCGATTCCACGAGGAGCGGAACGTCGTGGACGACCACGGCATCGGTCGGCGCCTCGGCCACCCGCCGGAGGAACTCCGCACCGATCGCGGGATGCGTGATGGCCTCGAGCTCCTTGCGGGTCTCGTCGTCGACGAACGCGACCGCCGCGAGCGCCGGCCGGTCGAGCGAGCCGTCGGGGCGCACGATCTCCGGCCCGAACCGGTCCACGAGCTTTGCCAGCGTCGGCATACCCGGCTCGACGACCTCGCGGGCGATCGCGTCGGCGTCGATCACGACCGCGCCACGCGCCGCGAGCATGGCGGCCACGGTCGACTTCCCCGCGCCGATCCCGCCGGTCAACCCGACCATCAGCATCGACGGATTCTACGAACCGGCTTGCCGGTTCCGGAGGTGTGTTCTGCGAAACCCGGTGCTATCACCGGTGCTATCACCGGTACTAGCACCCGCGCTATCACCCGTGCTATCGCCGGTGCTAGCAGTGTGTTTATCGAACACTGTCGCGCGAACGGATTCGCGCGACATGTCGTTGTGAGCTTCCGGCGCGACTCAGCCAGGCGGGGTCTCGGCTTCAGCTTCGGCTTCGACGGGGGTCTCAGCCTGGGCTTCGGGCTCGGGGCTTGCCGGTGCAGGCTCGGCGGCGGCCGCTTCTGCGGTCGACGCTTCGGCCGCGGGAGTCGCGCCCGGGGCCGCGCCCGGCGGAGGGCCGCCTTCCGCGCCCTCTTCGCCCTCGGTGTAGTCGGGTCCGATGTAGTTGCCCTGCGCGTCGTAGGCGTGCTCGCCATAGAACTCGCGGTACTCGGCCGCGACCTCTCCACCTTCGGCGGCCTGCTTGATCGACAGCGAGATGCGCCGCCGCTCGAGGTCGATGTCGATGATCTTCACCCACAGCTCCTCGCCGGGGGTGACGACCTGCTCAGGTGCCTCTACGTGGTGCGAAGCCATCTCGGAGATGTGCACGAGCCCTTCGATGCCCTCGCCCACCTGCACGAACGCGCCGAACGGGACGAGCTTGGTGACGCGCCCGTACACGAGCTCGCCGACCTGGTGGCCGGTCGCGAACTCCTGCCACGGATCCTGCTGCGTCGCCTTCAGCGAGAGGGAGATCCGCTCACGCGAGAGATCGACGTCGAGCACCTGCACCGTGACCTCGTCACCGACCTGCACGACCGACGACGGGTGATCGACGTGCTTCCACGAGAGCTCGGAGACGTGGACCAGGCCGTCCATGCCGCCGAGGTCGACGAACGCACCGAAATTGACGACCGACGACACCACACCTTTGCGAACCTCGCCCGGCTTCAGATTGGTGAGGAACTCGTCGCGCTGCTCGCGCTGGGTCTCCTCGAGGTACGCCCGGCGCGACAAGACGACGTTGTTGCGGTTCTTGTCGAGCTCGATGATCTTGCATTCGAGGACCCGCCCGACGAACGGGTGCAGGTCGCGCACGCGGCGCAGGTCGACGAGCGACGCCGGAAGGAAGCCGCGGAGCCCGATGTCGATGATGAGACCGCCCTTGACGACCTCGATGACGGGACCGGACACGACTTCTTCGTTTTCCTTCTTCTGTTCGATCGTGCCCCACGCGCGTTCGTACTGCGCACGCTTCTTCGAAAGGATCAGGCGCCCGTCCTTGTCCTCTTTCTGGAGGACGAGCGCTTCGATCTCCTCGCCCAACGAGACGACCTCGTGCGGATCGACGTCGTTGCGGATCGAGAGCTCTTTGTTCGGGACGACGCCTTCAGACTTGTAGCCGATGTCGAGCAGCACCTCGTCCGAGTCGATCTTCACGACCTTCCCGTGCACGAGATCGCCGTCGTCGAACGCAACGATGGTCGCGTCGATGGCGTCCTCGAGCGACATGCCCCCGAGATCGTCGACGACGATGTTCTGCTCCATCTCGGGTTCGGCGTCTTCCGCCGCCGTGTCGTCCGTGCCCGCTTCGGGC
>JALYLU010000707.1 GCA_030774075.1 Actinomycetota bacterium
AACCGGCCGTGGACGATCCGCCAGTACGCGGGCTTCTCCACCGCCGAGGAGTCGAACGCCTTCTACCGGCAAAACCTCGCGGCCGGGCAGATGGGGTTGTCGGTCGCGTTCGACCTCGCGACGCACCGCGGCTATGACAGCGACCATCCGCGCGTCGTCGGTGACGTCGGCAAAGCCGGCGTCGCGATCGACTCGGTCGAGGACGTGAAGATCCTCTTCGACGGCATCCCGCTCGAGAAGATGTCGGTGTCGATGACGATGAACGGCGCAGTGCTGCCCGTGCTCGCGGGATACGTCGTCGCCGCGGAAGAGCAGGGTGTGAGCCAGGACCGGCTCACGGGGACGATCCAGAACGACATCCTCAAGGAGTTCATGGTCCGCAACACCTACATCTATCCGCCCGCGCCGAGCATGCGGATCGTCGGTGACATCATCGAGCACACCGCGAACCACATGCCGAGGTTCAACTCGATCTCGATCTCCGGCTACCACATGCAAGAAGCGGGCGCGACCGCGGTGCAGGAGCTCGGGTTCACGCTCGCCGACGGCTTGGAGTATGCACGCTTCCTGGCATCGCGCGGCCCGTCGGTCGACGAGTTCGCGGGACGCCTTTCGTTCTTCTTCGGGATCGGCATGGATTTCTTCATGGAGGTTGCGAAGTTGCGCGCCGCGCGCCTGCTGTGGTCGCGCATCATGACCGACCTCGGCGCCCGGAAACCCGAATCGAAGATGTTGCGCACGCACTGTCAGACGTCCGGCGTGTCGCTCACCGAGCAAGACCCGTACAACAACATCGTGCGCACGGCGTATGAGGCGCTCGCCGCAGTGCTCGGGGGGACGCAGAGCCTCCACACCAACAGCTTCGACGAGGCGATCGCGCTGCCTTCCGATTTCGCGGCGCGTATCGCACGCAACACACAGTTGATCCTGGCCGAGGAGACCGGTATCCCGCATGTCGTCGATCCGCTCGGCGGTTCGTATTACGTCGAGGCGTTGACCCAGTCGATCGCCGACGAGGCGTGGTCGCTCATTCAAGAGGTCGAGAAGCTCGGCGGCATGACGAAGGCCGTCGAGTCGGGAATGCCGAAGCTCCGGATCGAGGAGGCCGCCGCCCGCCGGCAAGCGCGGATCGGCCTCGGCGAGGAGACGATCGTCGGCGTCAACAAGTACCGGCTCGAGAACGAAGCGCCGATCGAGACCCGCAGCATCGACAACACCGAAGTGCTTCGTCAGCAGCTGGTGCGCCTCGAGCGCGTCAAGGCGACGCGCGATACGCGCCAGGTGCAGGCCGCGCTCGACGCGCTGACCGAGGGCGCCAAACGCAACGGCAATCTGCTGGCACTGTCGATCGAGGCGATGAGGGCGCGTGCGACGGTCGGCGAGATCTCCGGCGTATACGGGCGCGCCTACGCCCACGACGAGGAGTTCCAGCGGATCCGCAAGGAGGTCGAGGCGTTCGCGACAGAAGTTGGACGGCGCCCGCGCATCCTCGTCGCCAAGCTCGGTCAGGACGGTCACGACCGCGGTGCGAAGGTGATCGCGACGGCCTTCGCCGACCTCGGCTTCGACGTCGACATCGGCCCGTTGTTCCAGACGCCCGAGGAGGCGGCGCGCGAGGCGATCGAGAACGACGTGCACGTCGTCGGGATCTCGAGCCAGGCCGCCGGGCACAAAACGCTCGTGCCCCAGCTCATCGAGGCGTTGCGCGCGGAGGGTGCGAACGAGATCCTCGTGGTCGTCGGGGGCGTGATCCCCGCGTCCGATTACCAGTTCCTCCACGACGCGGGTGTCGCCGCAGTGTTCGGGCCCGGCAGCAACATCCCGCACGCGGCGTCGGAGATCCTGGCGTTGGTGCGCCGGCAGAATCCCGCCGCGTGACGTTTTTCGTTCGGCGGACTGGCTCGTTCGGCGGACTGCGCTATCGGCCGTGGTCCTCGGATCGCCAGAAGGCGTCGAACGCGTACTGATCGGAGTAGTGGCCCCGCACCTCGGCGATGCGTCCGCCCTCCATCCGGATGAGCTGGCAACCGGTGACGTCGAGGTGCCGGCCGTCGTGGTCAGCGGTCGCGTGTTGCACCGCCACGACGTAGTCGACACCGACCGCCACGTCGATCAGCCCCGGGCGCAAGGTGCCGCCGGACAGCGGACCCACCTTGGCCAAGAAGTCGTTGCGAATCGCGTCCCATCCGCGATGGTCGCCGGCGATCGCGCCCCGCCCCGGGAGATGCCAGATCGCGTCTGGTGCGAAGCATGCGCGTACCATCTCGAAGTCTCCGGCGGCGAACGCGGCGTAGAAGCGCCGGACCGTCTGGACGTCGCTATTGGTGATGGTCATGGTGCTCCGATCTCGATTACAGGCGCGTCGGCGGCGCCGCGGCAATGCGTTGCCGGTCGATGCCTCACTCGAGCGCGTTCAGGAACCTCTGTTCGTGCTCGATCCACCAGCGGCGTCGCCGGTCGAAGCGATCCTTGCCGCCCATCTCGTTCCACATCTTGATGAAGTTGGGATCGCCGGCCTCGACCCGTCGTCGCACGAACTCGCCACCAC
>JALYLU010000708.1 GCA_030774075.1 Actinomycetota bacterium
CCGTCGGGTGACAGGCGGCCATACGTCTCGGAGACGGGCTCGACCGCAGGATCGAACGTGCGCGCCCACTCCTGGTTCTCCTCGGTGTAGCCGTCGACGCGGGATTGCGCGCCGGTGACTGCGAGCTTCGTCACGCGGTCGGGGTGATGGATCGCCATGTCGAGGCCGATGATCCCGCCATCGCTGTAGCCGACGACAACGGCGCTCTGGACCTCCAACTGTCGCATGAGCTCGACCGTGTCCTCGGCCATGTCGTGGTAGCGGAACGAGCGATCCATGACGTCGGCAGTGCGTCCGTGTCCCATCTGCTCCATCGCGATCACCTGGAATCGGGGCGAGAAGAACGGGATCCACTTCTCCGGGATCGACCCACTCCCGCCGTGCAGCAACAGCAGCGGCGGCCCTTCCCCGTGGACCTCGTAGTACATGTTCAACCCGTTGACGGCGGCGTAGGGCACGTCGCGGTTCAGTCGCCGTCCAGGACGTCCGACAGCCATCGCAGCGCAACCTGGTAGCGCTCGTTTGCGCGGCCGCCGTGGTTTCCGGGATTCTCTCTGTGTTCGTGGGCGATCCCGGCTTCGTCGAGGTAGTGACTGAGTAACCGGTGGCCCCAATGCAGGTTGTAGTCGTCGTTGGAGCCCGCGTCGAGCAGGATGCCGGACAGCTTCCGGAGATTGTCGAGACGGTCGTGCATGTTGACGACCGGGTCGAAGGCGAGCCAGCGGTCCCAGACCTCCTGGATAAGCTCGCCGCTGGGCCAGGCCACGGGCAGGTCGACGTAGAACGGCGGACGATCCGGATTAGGCGAGTACGTCGCGGAGTAGTCGTAAACGAGCTGCGACCAGATGTTCCCCTCGATCGGACCGTTGGGCGCCTCCGGCCAGATGCTGTCGAAGTACTTGTACGGCATGAACTTGTGGGTCATGTCCAGGAACGAGTCGCCCGAGAGCATGGCCAGCGCGCAGAAAACATCGGGGTTGCGCGAGGCCACGTTCCAGGCGCCGAAGCCTCCTGACGAGAAGCCGAAGACGCCTCGGCTTCGCGAATTGGCGATCGTCCGATAGGTCGCGTCGACGGCCGCGACCACGTCGTGCAACAGGTACTGCTCGAAGTTGCCCGTCACGGGCGAGTCCACCCACTGGCCGCAGCCCCAGCGGGACCAGCCGTCTGGGATGGCGACGATCATGGGCGGCACGCCCATTCGTCGAAAGACGGGGTCGAGGACGTCCTCGATTGGTGGCCGCCAGCGCACCCCGTCGGTCGGCGGGGTGACCATCTCCGCAACGGTCTCGCCGTACGCCTGCAACAGGTAGGCCGTCGGATACCGGTGATCTGACTCCTCGTAGCCCGGGGGCAGGTACACAAACAGATCTCGTTCGCTCGGATCCCCGAGCAGATTGCCGGCGAGATACGAGCTCTCGAGCCGCGTATGAGTGATCAATTTCCGGCTCCTTGGTCGACTGGCGCACGACCCTACCTTCGCATCCCGTCTTCCGCCCGCGTCGGAGAGGGGCGCGGGGCCGACCGTTGTCAGCGAACCGGGCGCTACAGAGACCATCTAAGACGCAGGAGCGTCGCCTGGGCCAGTGTTCGGGAATGCCTCTTGATGTCCCGCCACGCGGCAAACGCCAGCGCGGCTCTCCTACTCGGACGCTGCTATGCCGTGCTCGAGCTGACGGTCGTACTCGGCCTGGTCGAAATGACCCAGCGCCTCGGCAACGAGACCGTCGTCGCCGAACGTCCACTCCTCGAAACCGGAGATCCGAACCCGTTTTCCGGTCCCGCCAGGTCCGGTGTTCGTGCCGACGAAGGTCCAGTGGAACTCGATCGTGTCGTCCTTGACGACCACGTCGTCCATGAACAGCGCGATGTCCGGGAAGGTGCTCATGAACGAGCGCGCCACCTCCGTGATCTCCGTAGGCGTGCCGCCGTTGATGGCGATCGTCCCGCCCGGCGCGTAGTGCTCGGCCACTCCCGCTGGATCGTGATTGCACCAGGCATCGGTGTAGCTTCGGGCGAAGTCGCGTGCTTGAGCTTGATCAAGTGACATTGGGTTCCTTCTCGCCCCAGCGGGCTGTGGCTCAGACACCCGATAGGTTCTCGGCGCCGTCGTCACCCTATTCCGCGCACCCTGGCGACACAACGTCCCAGTGGCCGAGTGTGCGGGAATTCTCTTGACGTACTAGGAGGAAGACAACGCGCGTTCGAGAGCGGCCCGGTCGGTCGGCCCGCCGTGCGTCGCGAGGACATGCTCGACCGGCAGCGCGAGCAACGGGCGCAACCTCTCAGCTATCTGCTCGCGCGTCACGCCCTCGCGGAGCGATACGGCGTTGATCTCGAGGCCTTGGCCGAAGTCGGCGAGCGCGTCGCCGACAATGACCGGCGCCGCAGCGTCCGCAGGGCAGGGTCGCAGGTTGACTTTGATTTGTGAGGCTGGGAGAGTCGAGTTGTCAGCGGGTCGAGTCGCGCTACCGCTCATGGGTAGCCGCACCTGTGTAGCCTCTGCGACGTCAAGCCCTCTTTCCTCGCTGCAGTACCGG
>JALYLU010000709.1 GCA_030774075.1 Actinomycetota bacterium
GTCGCGATGATCAACATCGACGAAATGGCGATCAAGTCCGGTTGGATCGGAAACCCGAGTGCACTGAAGATGCGGATCGGAAGCGGAATTATGTAAGGGGTTGAGAGAAACACTGACACGGTCACGTTGTCGAAGGAGACAATGAATGCGAAGACAGCCCCCGCCAACACACCCGGCCGAATGAGCGGCAGTGTCACGTGCCACAGAGTGCGCAGCGGGGATGCGCCCAGGCTCGAGGCCGCCTTTTCAAACGCGACGTCAACTCCCGCAACGCTCGCCCTTACGAGCCGGATCACATACGGCATGGTGATGAGGACGTGTCCGAGGACGAGGGTGACGAAAGATCTGCTGATGCCGACAAAAGCGAACGCCTGGATGAAGGCGACGCCGATCGCGACCGACGGCAGTATGAGGGGCGACAAGAACACGGCGTCGAGGGCGCTCTTGGCCGGCACGGCGTAACGCGTTAGCCCGATTGCCGCTAGGCCTCCGAGCACCGACGCAATCACAGCTGCAACCGCCGCGATCAGGGCGCTCGTCTTCAGTGATGCCACCCACTCCTCATTGGCCGCCGCAACTGCGTACCACTTCAGCGTGAAGCCCTGGGGAGGGAAGACGAGGTACGAAGTGGTCGTAACGGAGGCTATGACGACCACGATCATCGGCAGCAACAGAAAGGCGACTATCGAGTAGACGACGATCCGCAACACCGACGCGTTACCCCGCCACCGCGCTGAACCGATCGACACGCATGAATCGGCCGGCCGCAAGTACGACGCCTGTGGTGACGGCGAGCAGGACAAACGAGATCGCGCTGGCGAATTGCCAGTTGAACAGCGTGAACGTCTGGTCGTAAGCGGCCTCCGCCATCATCGTGATCCGGCCGCCACCGAGTATCACTGGAGTGACGAACGTGCCCACCGTGAGAGAGAACACGATAAGAGACCCGGCGAAAATGCCGGGGATGCTAAGTGGCAGCGTGACTGCGACAAAGGTGCGAATTGGCGAGGCGCCGAGCGACTTGGCGGCTCGCTGCAACTCGTCGGGGATGTTGTAAAGGGCAGTGAGGATCGCGAGCACGGTGAACGGCAACCACAGGTGAACAAGTCCAATGATGACGGCGGTCTGGGTGTACAGCAGTCGCAACGGTTCGCGCACTAAGCCGATCCCGAGAAGCAGTGAGTTAAGTAACCCGTTCGGCCCGAGGACAATTACCCATCCAAAATTACGAATCACGAGACTGACAAGTAGGGGACTCAGGACCAATAGCAGTAAGTAGGCTCGTTCAGCGCCTCGGGCCGAGCGAAGGTAGTACGCCACGGGATAGCTCGTTACGACGCACAGCAGGGCGACTATGACACCTAAGCGGAGGGTGCCGAAGAGCACTTCTCGGTAATAGTCGCTGGTAAAGAACCTGATGTAGTTGTCTAGAGTGAGGTCTGTCGCTACTACTGGACCGTCTACGTGACGCCACAGACTTGTCATGAATAGGTACGCCATTGGCAAGCAGTACGCGACCGCATAGAAGACGAGAGTCGGGCCCACGAACAAAAGCCACGTCTTGCTCCCCGATCCACCCGACAGCGCGCGCAAGCGTGACGATCGGGCGTTTACCCCGCCGGGTTCCGCGGTCCGACCGCGATCGTGCCGTCTCATCCGGCTGCGTTCAACACTGTGCCGACGCGAGTGTCCCACTCGAGGTAAACGTCCTCCCCGATCTCGAATCGGGGCTTGTCGCCGACGTTCGCAACGGTGGCTGTTAGCCCTGCTAACGGCTCTTCGAACGTATAACGCACGACCGGACCAAGGAACTGAACGCTCCGAACGCGACCCCGCAGGGCATTCGCCGCGGGCGTTCGCTCTGCGCTGAGTGACAATTGTTCGGGTCGGAGCAGCAGCACAACCCGACTACCGACTGGTTCTGCCCCGTTGGCCTTCGCTAGGACGCGCTGTCCACGATCTATATCGAGGGCAAGCTCGACACACTCGCCGTCGGTTGCGCTGACCGATCCCGGAAGCAGGTTCGATGCTCCAACAAACCCAGCTCCGAAGAGCGTCGTCGGAGTTCGGTAGATGTCCTCAGGCTCGCTCGATTCCTGGATGCGCCCGCGGTTCATCACAACGATCCGGTCGGCGATGGTCAGCGCTTCCTCTTGATCGTGAGTGACGAAGATCGCCGTGATACCGACGCGATCCAGAATGTCGACGAGTTCGATCCTCATTTCTGCACGTAGCTGCGCATCCAAACTGGACAGTGGCTCGTCAAGGAGCAAAATCGAGGGTTCAATCGCGAGTGCTCGCGCGAGCGCGACGCGCTGCTGTTGTCCGCCGCTGATCTGCGAGGGATAGCGGTCGCCGACCTCCGGCAGGCGGATCAAGTCGAGGAGCTCGGCCACGCGCCGCCGGATCTGGCTCTTTGCGATCCGGCGCTCGACCATGCCGAAGGCGATGTTCTCCGCAACCGTCAAATGCGGGAACAGCGCATAGTCTTGGAACACCATGCCGAGCGAGCGCCGTTGCGGCGGGATCCGGGTCACGT
>JALYLU010000710.1 GCA_030774075.1 Actinomycetota bacterium
ACGCACGACCGAGCATTACGACCGCGCCCGCGGCAACCTCGACCGCCACGGCGTCCACTTCCTCACCGCCTACGTAGCCGGCGTGTAGCCGCCGACACGGCGCGAAAACGCTCGGGCGCAGCGCACTCGGCCGATGAGGGTGCCGTCCTCCGGGAGGCGTTCGGCAGGTCTTGACTGGTATGGGGGGCCTTGTTCGGTCAGGCGAGCGGGTCGGGCTGGAACGCGCAGACCTCCTGAGCGCAGCGGCACGCGGCGGCGATCTTCGCGGCCCACCCCAGCGCATTATCCCGCGAAGACACGTCGACGATGGTCATACCTCCGAGCGGGTAGGTACCGCCAGTGACCGACCCGTCAGCAGCCACTGTGACCGGAGCCTCGTCCTCTTCCATCCCGCCGGTGAAGACGTATACGCCGGCGTCCCGCAACTCTTGGACGACCGCATGGGCGGCACGGCCGACCGCGGGCATGTCCTCTTCGGGAATGTCCTGCATGCCAGTGCTGGGGAAGGAAATGAGGTATTTCGTCATTGCGCGACCTTTCTTGCTGCGACCTCGCTTCGACCGCTTCTCACGTCGACTTCCACGAAGGGTATGCGCGGGATCCAACTTTCTGCCACGAGAAGATCCCACGTCCAGACACCCGCCGCAGAACGTCTGTCTATACCGCGAGTCAGGCGATCCAAGAGGTAAGTAGCCGCGAGGGCATCGGCGGGTTCTTTGTGACCTGCATGCTTGTGGGGACGTCCGGACTGCCGATGTGTGGGCACGCCCGGCCTCCGGAAGGAGGGCGCTTCGAAGGCCGAGAGATGATGAACGGGGCTCATAGCGAGAGATCTTGAGGGGCCTATAGGAGGTCATTATGCTGCTGGATCAGTGCCGGATTCCTGTCGTCCTTGCCCCACTCGCGGGAGGCCCCTCGACGCCTGAGCTGTGCGCGGCCGTCAGCGACGCGGGTGGCCTGGGGTTCCTTGCCGCCGGATACCTCTCAGCGTCCGAACTCGCGACGTGCATCGACCGCACCCGAGGTCTGACGAGCCGGCCCTTCGGCGTCAACCTCTTCGTCCCGGGAACCGATGCAGAGAGTTCAACGGTGGAGACGTACGCGCGACGGCTCGCGCGGGAGGCGGAGCGTACGGGCGTGCGGCTCGGTGAACCTCGCTCGGACGACGACGACTGGGCGGCGAAGCTGGACCTGCTGACCGATTCCCCGGTAGCGGTGGTGTCCTTCACCTTCGGCTGCCCATCGCCTGATGTGGTGGCCCGGTTGAAGCGTTCGACGGGTGAGGTGTGGGTGACCGTCACCACTGTCGACGAGGCGCGTCAGGCCGAGGACGCCGGCGCCGACTGCCTGGTCGTGCAAGGCTCGGAGGCGGGCGGACATCGCGGCGGTTTCACCGATGACCACGACGGCCTCGGCTTGTTAGCACTTGTCCAGCTTGCCCGGACGTCTACGTCGGTTCCGTTGATCGCCACCGGAGGGATCATGACGGGGGCTGGCCTCGCCGCGGCCTTGGCGGCTGGCGCTCGCGCCGGCGCCTTGGGCACCGCGTTTCTGCGCTGCCCGGAGGCAGGGACGTCATCGGCGCACCAGGAGGCGCTCGAACGCGACGATCGACCCACAGCGCTCACTCGCGCGTTCACTGGGCGCCTCGCTCGCGGCATCAGGAACCGCTTCCTGGACGAGCACACCGACGCGGCTCCCACGGCGTACCCACAGGTCCACCACCTGACAGCCCCATTGCGAGCCCATGGGCGCAGCATCGGTGATGCCGACCTCATCAACCTGTGGGCGGGGCAGGCGTACGCGCTCGCGTCCGACCTTCCCGCAGGCAAGATCGTCCATCGAGTAGCAACTGAGGCCCGCACGGCCCTGGAGGCCGCCCGTCAACTGCTCGGCTAACGGCAGGTGTTCGATCCACCGCAGTGCGCTGTCATGGCGCAGTCTGCCAGGCGCGAGCTGCGCGCCGGGAGCTGCGTCTAGTAGCCGCGAGCGGACCACGACGGCTCGTCGCCGGGCCTCAGGCGAATGCATTCACAGCCGATGAGCGCGCCCTGTGCAGTGACGTTCCCGCCGGCGCCCCGTTGTTAGGCTCGACGCGATGCAAGTACTCCAGGACGCGGTAGGCGAGGCGGCGGCCGGCACCGGGTTTTCCGGTGTGGTCCGCGTCGACCGCTCGGGCGAGACCGAGCTCGCCTCGGCCTACGGGGTCGCCGACCGGGCGCACCGGATCCGCAACACCGTCGAGACCCAGTTCGGGATTGCAAGCGGAACCAAGGGCCTGACGGCGCTGGCGGTCATGGGTCTGGTGGAGCGGGAGACTTTCGACCTCGGCACGACCGCCCGTTCGTTACTCGGCGACGACCTGCCCTTGATCGCCGACGACGTGACGATCGAGCACCTGTTGGCGCATCGGTCCGGGATCGGCGACTACCTCGACGAGGACGCGGTCGACGCCGTCAGCGACTACGTCATGCCAGTGCCGGTGCACCAACTTGCAACCACCGAGCAGTTCCTGTCGGTGCTGGGCGGGCACGAGA
>JALYLU010000711.1 GCA_030774075.1 Actinomycetota bacterium
GCGTAGTTGTGGTGATGGTGGTCATGGTCACGGTGTTCAGGATGCCGAGGAGCGGGGCATTGCGGTGGACCGAAGACGCGGCAGCGAACTGGATGTGAGTACACAACGCCTGACGCGTTGACCGCCGCCGGGCTTGTCGCTATGTGCGGGACGACGTCTGGCATAACGCTCCCCGAGCGGGCACGCGGCGCGCACCAACCTCCTGTGGGAGCAAAGCTCGCCGAACGCAACGCGTCGGGCGACATCCAGAAGGCGCGGGAATTCCTGACGAACGCGCACGCGGCCGCCGCGACCCTCGCGTATGCGAACGTCGAACGACGCGCCAGCCAGGCACTAGAACGCCTCGACTGACCCTCGATCCGATCAGCCCCACGACGTATCCCAATAAGACGCGCGAGAGACGCCTATCGGCATCACCGAAGTACCTGCTTGAGACTTTGGGTAGGCGTTGCGGTTGGTCCGTAGCGTCTCGTACTGGGATACCCCGCGAGTTCTCTTCGTCATTCGGTCCTGGTGGGCGCGGCGTTGACATATCGCAGAACATTCCGGACAATATGTATTGCTAATCGGATGAGTCGCCGTGCACGCGAAGTTGGACTTCGAAGCAGACCGCGTAGGAGTGGATCGTCCGCGAAGTGGCACCGCGCGGGCGCATCAACCACATGGCCTGCCGGCTGATATCCGACACGCCAGGTATCAAGCGCGCGTGCCATGCCCGCGTTGTCAGACCACTGACGCGGAGCTCATCACCAAAGGACATCAAGCGACCGTCCGCTGCGCTCGCTGCGACCGCTTCTTCTATAACGCGCCGCGCATCGAGACTGGCGCGAAACGTCGGTCTGTCAGAACGCTCCGCCGATCGATCCGACCCGCAACAAGCGCGCATCCTCGATCGCGATCACGGCCGCTGCGTACTGTGCGGAACGCACGAGGATCTGACAATCGGACACCTGCTCAGTCTCGAAGACGGAGCACGTCTCGGCGCGGCGACCGTCGAGCTCTACAGCGACGCGAACCTCGCCGCGATGTGCGAGGATGCAACGCCGGCCTTCGACACGGACCGAGAAGCGTCAATGCCCGCACCTACCTCACGATCGTCTGGCGGCTCCTCCAAACACAAACGGTCCCCCACTCGACACAAACGTCACTCAACCTCGATGACGCGTCACACCACACCGGATCGCGGTGACGACGCGGCTCCTCGGCGCGAACCAGTCCGCGCACCCGCCACAACCGGCTGGAACAACAACGCCGCTGAGGTACCCAAGCGACCGGGTAGACGACTGGACACCAAATGGCCACTCGAACCGCCGACTTCTACGTTGCGAACGTTCCCGAGCCGATCGCGTGAGCAGCGGTTCGACGCAAAGGCGCAGGTGAAACGGCACAAGCGTTGACCGTGACGTACCGCGACCGACCGCCATTCTCCCTCCGTTGTGGCACGACAGTGGCACGAGATGCGCTCGAAGGATGCCATCCGCGGAGACGAGCAGGCGTGGCGCAATGATCGACGCGTGGACGAGCCGGTACCCCGCCCGAAGGTGTGGCGACACCCGCGGCTACTGAGCGAGCACGCGTTCGACAAGCTCCGCCTGCTGGATTGCACCTTCGCCGAGTTCGATGCCGCGCTCGCCGCGGCCGAGGTGATCGAGGAGCGGCAGCTCGGGCCGGCGGAGCTGAAGGAGCTCGTCCTCGTCATCGACTGGGTTCGGCGCTGCACGTCGTCGTTGTCGTGGACGATGAGCACGAAGAGGAGCGAGTTGTGACCGTGTACGAGCCGGACCCAGATCAATGGTCGAGCGACTACCGTAGGAGGCGCTGATGCGGTGCGAACGCTGCGACCAAGCCGCCCGAGTCTCCGTACGACGGGCCAAGACCGCCGAGCGCGACGGCCGGGTCGCTGTCGTCCTCGACGTTCCGATGCAGGAGTGCCCCGCGTGTGGCGAGCACTGGCTCGCGTGGGATGTCGCCGCGCGTCTCGACGAACTACTGACCTCGATGCTCACGAGCGACGTCGAAGTCGCAACTCGGCACTACGACCAACCAGACGACCGCACCGCCGCCTGACTGCACGCGTCGCATCCCTGAGCTGGCGGATTGTGGGCAGCCTGTCGCGCGGCGGCTGTGCGACACTCTCCGCCCGTGGCGAACTCTGAGGACGAAGAAAGGCGGCCGACGGGCACCGTCACGTTCTTGTTCACCGACGTCGAGGGCTCGACGCGCTGGTGGTCGACGGACAAGGAGGCCATGTCGGCGTCGTTGCGGGTGCACGACGCGGTCCTGCGCACGGCGATCGAGTCGAACGGTGGGTACGTCTTCACCACGGCCGGCGACTCGTTCGCGGCTGCGTTCACTCGCCCGACCGATGCGGTGTGCGCCGCAATGGACGCGCAACGAGCGCTCGCCGATGCCACCTGGCCGGGACCGGCGTTGTTGGTTCGCATGGGCTTGCATCTCGGTGAGGCCGAGGAGCGCGCCGGCGACTACTTCGGGCCGGTCGTCAACACCGCGGCACGCGTCGAGGCCGCGGGCC
>JALYLU010000712.1 GCA_030774075.1 Actinomycetota bacterium
CGGGGTGTGGGGGCGTAGCGTTGTTTTCGGGTCCGGGAGTGACTTGATCCGAAGTGCCGGCGTTCAGGGCTTGGGCCGGTCACGCTGGATGAGAGAGTCGTTCCCTGATTTGTCCTCCCGGGCCCTTATCGGCTGGCGTCGATCATGAGTTGTCGGTAGACGCGGTCGCTGAGCCGTCGTTTCAGGGCGCGCATCGCTTCGCGTTTGGTCTTACCCGCGGCGATCTTCGTGTCGTAATAGGCGCGGCCCTCGCTTTGGACGTTGCGGATCTGGGTGACCGCGGCCATGTGGATCGCGTGGTTCAACACGCGGTTCCCGCGCCGCGAGAGCCGATGCACGGTCCGTCCCCGCGGAGCTCATCTCGATGGGTGCGGTGCCGTTGTAGGCGGCGTAGTGGCCCGCGGTCGGGAACCGGCGGACGTCGCCGCTGTAGCCGATCACCGTCGCCGCGACGATCGGTCCCACGCCATACAGGTCGGTCACCGTCGTCCCGGACGCGACAACCGCGTTGGTGATGCGGGCCTTCGAACGCTTCAACTTGGCGTCGAGCCCACGGATCTCGTCCAACAGTTCGTATGCGAGCTCGAGTCGCTGGCCTTGCGCCACGCCCACCGGCTCGACCCCGGCGAGGAGCGATTCGGCCTGGGAAACAACGACTTCTTTGCGGATCCCGCCCGCGACCAGCTCCCGGGCGAGCGCATGCAGCCGACAACACGCCCGGTTGCGGGCCCGGCCCGCATCCAGATGTGCCTTCGCCAACAACCGCAACACCGTGACGTGGTCCTCGCGCCGCACTGCGGCGAGCGATGGTGCGCGCAGCGCCGCGATCGCGACCGCGCGAGCGTCGTTCGGGTCGTTCTTGTTCGAACGGCCCGTCCCCAACAGCCGCACCCGCGACGACAACGTCGCCGGCACATCCATGACATACTCACCCGCACCGACGAGTTGCTGCGCGAGGAGATAGCCAAGCCCGGCCGCGGACTCGATCGCCCAACGCCGCTCGGCGAAGGGCTGCGCCCAACCCAACAGCTGCTCGAGTTGACCTTGCCCGGACCGCACCGACAGCTGCGCCAGGTCATGTTCTTGATCGTCGATCGCGCACGCCGCGTGCGACAACTTGTGCGGATCGATCCCGATGATCACCGTCATAACAGTTCTCCTTCCGATGAATGAAGAACCGCGGCGGGCACTCCTGATTCGGGATGATCCTGCGCGCCTCTTTCGAGCCACACCACGGCCGGAACACCCGACGGCAGACCAATCGATCGAAAGCCAACCCGCAGGCGACAGGCAGTTCGAGAGCCCGACCGCCAGGCGATCCGCGACGCTACGGACACCCGCAACGCCACCACCATCCTCAATCAGGCAGTTCTGGCGCACAGGGCGTGGCGCTGCCTATCGGCACTTCGATGGCGGGCTTGGTGGCTAGCGTCAGCTGCTATGGACCGCGCTGATGACCTCCAGCTCGCGTTCGATACCTCTGCCCTGGCGGCGGAACTCGCGCTCGCGCACTTCGAGTCGGGCGTTTCGGCAACGTTGAAGGTCGACGGCACACCGGTCACCGAAGCCGACCGGGCGGTCGAGCGCTTGCTTCGCGAGACGTTGTCGGAGGCGCGGCCAGACGATGCGTTCCTAGGCGAGGAACTCGGTCGACTCGGCGAGTCGGATCGGATCTGGATCCTCGATCCGATCGATGGCACCTCGTTCTTCAGTTGGGGTGATCCGAACTGGCGAATTCAGATTGCTCTGGAGGTTCACGGGACCACGGAGGTCGCGCTCGTCACCGCGCCTGCGCTGCGACGCTGTTGGTGGGCGACCCGAGGTGGCGGTTCCTTCGAGTCGTCCTGGCCGCGCGTGGAGACCCAGACGCGGCGCCTCAGGGTCAGTACGACGTCGACGCTCGCCGATGCCCTGCTTGGTGCTGTGGACGACGCGTCCAGAGCTCGTCTGCCACCGAGCGCGGCGCGTGCACCGGCGACTCCCGTCCCGCCGGTCGAGGTCGTTCGCGGCGAAATCGATGCCTTCTTGGCCGAGTGCTGCCAGATCTGGGATCACGCGCCGTGGGTACTCCTGGTCGAGGAAGCCGGCGGCCGATTCACCGACAGAACCGGTGGACGTTCAAGCGATCAGGGCGGCGGCCTGTACTCGAACGCCAGCCTGCACAGTCAGCTACTCGCCGCGCTTCAATACCCGGCGCGCCCCTGACCGGGTCGACGGCGCGCTATCCGGCCGGGCGCGCCTACGCGCGGCTGTTGTCGAATCGCGGAAGAGGGCCGTCATCGGCGACTGCCAAAGTGAGCAACGCCTCTTTGGTGGCATCTACCAACGCACCGAGGAGGTCATGCTGGCGATAGCGAGGGTCGACGACGTACTCGACGCGTCCGCCCGGGCGCAGCCGAAGGGCCTCGCCGAAGTAGACAATGTCGTCAGCGTCGCGGTTGTCTTCGACATGCGTCACCGAGTCTCGGAAGCGCCTGAGACGAGGGGCTTCGGCCTCAAGCTCGCCTCGAGCACGGTCGACGTCGGG
>JALYLU010000713.1 GCA_030774075.1 Actinomycetota bacterium
ACGGACTTTGGCTCGTTGTCGGCCCGCAATCTGGTCACCGACACCAGCGGACGCGCGACGCTTGTCTACACGTCGCCCGCCGCGCCGGGAGGACCGGCGGTTGACACGAATACGACCGTGAACATCGTCGTGACGCCGATTGGCTCGGACTTTGGGAACAGCAGTGTGCGCCTCGCGACCATCCGCCTCGTGCCGTCCGGTGTCGTGATCCCGGCGGACGGGTTGCAGCCGAAGTTCACGTTCACGCCCAGCGCGCCCTCCGATCACCAGAACGTGCTGTTCGATGCCTCGACGAGCACGGCTCCGTCCAATAATCCGATTGTCACGTATTCGTGGAACTTCGGCGACGGCCGGACCGACAGCGGCAGAACCGCGAGCCATTCGTTCAGCACTCCAGGCACCTACGTCGTCACACTCACGGTGGCGGATCAGTACAATCGGTCCGCGACGACTTCCCAGACTATTGACGTGGCCGGAGGCACCGCGCCGACGGCGAGCTTCCTGACGTCGCCTGCCTCGCCGCGCGTGGGCGAGAATGTTAATTTCAACGGCTCCGCCAGCAAGCCGGCGACGGGCCGCACGATCCGGTCCTACGACTGGGACTTCGGCGACGGGGAGCAGAAGACGACAACGACCCCGATTACCTCACATGATTACCAGACCTCTGGAGTGTTCGCCGTCACCCTGATGGTCACCGACGATGTCGGTCGCACGGGGGTAGCGAATGCAACGGTCACGGTCGGGACGGACGCACCGACCGCCGACTTCAGCTACTCGCCGACCACCCCGGGCGCCGGAGCCACGGTCGCCTTCAACGGGAACGCGTCCAGCGCGATCTCAGGACGGACCATCGTGAGCTGGTCGTGGGACTTCCCCGGCGGGACGCCGGCGAGCAGCGCAGGCGCGACGCCCACGACCCGGTTCACGTTCGCGGGAACCTATAACGTGACGCTGACGGTGACCGACAGTGCCGGAAAGATCGGCCGCGTGACCAAGACCGTGACTGTGCAGTAATCTGTCAGTTGTGGCGGACTCACCGCGCATCGAGGAATTGAAACGCCGGGTCCACTCGGACCCGGCGTCGATCGCGTTCGCCGCGCTCGCAGAGGAATACCGGCGCGCTGGACGTTTCGAAGACGCGATCGAGACCTGCACCGCCGGCCTCATTCGACATCCCTCTTATCTGTCGGCTCACGTGACGCTCGGCCGCGCACTCATTGAAGTCGGCCGACTGGAGGACGCGAGAAACGAGCTCGAATACGTCCTGCGGCTGGCGCCGGAGAATCTCGCGGCCATTCGCGGTCTTGCCGAAATCCATGACCGGCTGGGCGAGGGATCTCACAAGCCGGCTGCGAAGAGTCAGCCGCACGAGCCAGCCGCTCCGGCGATGACCGTGGCTGAGATCCACGCGGCCTCTGGATTCATTCGACCCGCGGCCGAGAACACCGAGCCCGCGCCGTCTTTCGCGCCGGTTCCCGCGGAACCCGAGCCTGTCAAACCGCAACCGCCCTTCGACTCGGGCGGGACGACTGCTGGCTCAGGGCTTGCCTCATGGGAAGCCGAGGCATTTACACCTCCGGTGTCGTTCCCGTGGGAAGCTGAGCCGGCCCCATCTCCGGTGCCGCCTGCGTGGGAAGCCGAGCCAGCCACAACCCCCGCCGAGCCTTTCGCTCCCTCGATCGCGCCGGCGCTGGAAGCCGAGCCAGCCTCGTCGTACTTCGTGATCTCAATGGAGGAAGCCGCGGCGCTGGAAGCACCGCCGGCGCTCGCAAGCCTGTCCCAAGTCGAGCAGACGCCGGATGAGCCTGCACCCAGGTCCTTCGACTCCGCTCCGGACAGGTCCTTCGACTCCGCTCAGGACATGCCTTCCAACTCCGCTCAGGGCCGTCCCGACCGTAGTCGGGCGATGGGACTCGAAGACTTCCTGAAAGCCATTCTGCGCGCGCGCGCCCAGCGCGACGCCTTTCGCTGATCCGGGCCGGCATTCATGGCATCCGGCCGCATGGCCCAGTTCGGCGATCGCATTGGCATGCTGCGGAGCGATTTCGTCGGCGCCGGCCTCGACGGGTTCGTAATCACCCATCTTCCGAACCTTCGGTACATGACCGGCTTCAGCGGAACCGCCGGGGCCGCGGTCGTGACGCCGGACCGGTGCACGCTCGTCGTGGACTTTCGATACGCCACGGCCGCGCGCGAGATTCTTGCCTCTCATCCAGACGGACTGGTCGATCTGGTTCTCGTCGATCGCACATATGACGAGACGTTGACGGATCTGCTGCGCCGGCCTGAGCCATCGCGCATCGGGATTGAAGGATCGTCGATGACGGTCACCCGCTTCGAGCGATTGTCGATCCTGCTCGCGGGTCCGGACCGGGGAGTATCCGGCGCCGTCACCCTCGTCGCGACGGATCGGGTCGTCGAACGGCGTCGCGCCGTCAAGGACGCGTTCGAGATCCGTACGCTGCGGGAGGCGGCCCGAAGGCTCTCGCATGTTGGCCGCGGCGTGCGGGCC
>JALYLU010000714.1 GCA_030774075.1 Actinomycetota bacterium
TCGGGTTACGGAGCCGGCGTCGCACCCTCGCGGCACCGGTGCACGGACTTCCCGTCGATGGTGATGCCACAGTGCTTGCCGTTGGGGGCTGGTGTCGGAACGACACTGTGCGGTCCGGATGGGACCTTGAGTTTGTCACCGCAGTTCGGACAGGTGAGCACGTACACGCGCCGCACGGTATCAACTCGGCGCTATCCGATGTAGAGGTGCTTGATCTCTTGGTACTCGCGGAAGCCGTGATATCCCATCTCCCGGCCGACGCCGCTCTGTTTGTACCCACCGAACGGCGCGGAACCGCTCGGCGCGGCGGTGTTGACCCATACCGTCCCCGAGCGAATGCGTTGCGCGACCTCGGTGGCGCGGTTGGTTTCGCCGAACACCATCCCCGCGAGTCCGAAGATGGAGTCGTTGGCGATTCTCACCGCGTCGTCGACGTCGTCATAGCCGATCACTGACGCCACGGGCCCGAAGATCTCGTCCTGTGCGGCCGGGTTCGAGTTGTCCGGCACGTCGAGGAGGGTCGGCTCGAAGAAGTGGCCCTTGTCGAGATGAGCAGGGCGTTGTCCGCCGGTCACCAGCGTCGCGCCTTCCTTCACGGCCGCGGCGACGTAGTGCTCCGATTTGGCGACCTGCGCTTCGGTGATCAGCGGCCCCATCACGACGCTGGGGTCGCTGGGATCGCCGATCGGGAGTTGACGCGCGAACTCCGCGGCGCGCTCCATGATCTCGGCCTTTCGTTCGTGCGGCACGAGGATCCTCGTCGCGAGCGCGCAGCCCTGGCCCTGGTGGGCCATGAAGACACCGAGGCACATGTGCCAGGCGTTCTCGGCGGCTTCGGGCAGGTAGATCGCGGCGGACTTTCCGCCGAGCTCGAGATGCACCTTCTTCACCGTCGACGCCGCTTGCGCCATGATCTCGCGGCCGACCTGCGTCGACCCCGTGAACGTGACCATGTCGACCGCCGGATGCGTCGTGATGAGCTTGCCGCCGCCGATCTGTTGATCGATGACGATGTTCAACACGCCGGGCGGGAGGCCGGCCGCGTCGGCCGCTTCGCCGAACAACATCGCCGACAGGGGAGTGAGCGGGCTGGGTCGCAGCACCACCGAGCAGCCGGCCATGAGCGCGGGCAACGTCTTCCACACGTTCAGGTAGAACGGAAAGTTGTACGCGGAGATCGCGCTCACCACACCGACCGGCTCGTAGACGTTCATGCTCACCGCCACGCGCCCGGAGGGTGTGTGACCGGTCGGCGGGAGCGGGTTGTATTCCTGCTGCGCCAGCTGCAGATAGAGGTCGGGGATGAGCTGCGCGTGATCGAGCGCGGCCCCGACTTGAATCGTCGTCGCGTTCTCGTGCGGCGCGCCGGCTTCGGCAATCACGGTCGAGACGAGCAGATCGCGACGCTCGGCGAGGTACTCGGCCATGCGCCGCACGACCGCCGCTCGCTGCGATGCGGGAACGTTCGCCCATACGCCGTCGTCGAAGGTGCGCCGCGCGGCGCCGATGGTTTGCTCGATCTGCTCGAGCGACGCCGACTCGGCTTCGGCGATGATCGCCTCGGTCGCCGGGTTCTCCACGGCAAGCGTGGGTCCGTCTCCGGCGACGTACTTCCCGTCGATGAACGATTGACGCGCCTCGACTATCGCTCCCATTGCCGCCTCCAGAGTCATGTCGTTCCGTCGACCGTAGCTGACGGCGGCGTCAGGTATCTATCCCCTGAGCCCGTAAATCCGGAGGCTCGGCACCAGGATCGTGAGGCGTCGTGCACGCATGTATGACGAGGGTGTCGTTGGCGACCAGTTTCGTTTGGGTGCCTTGGACAATGTCCTTCCGAACGATGTCTTTCTGCACGACGGCGATCGCGTAGTTGGATGGATGTTCGACGCGCGTCCCGCACTTCGGGCACAAGGTGCTCGCCACGATCAAATCTTGATCACGGTCGCACCGAGCGTCAACTCGCCCGCGCGTTACAGGGTCACCAACAGTGCGATTGCGGCCGCCGCCGCCTCGTCGTCCGCCACGCGTACGCGCTCGGCGGCCTCTTTCCTCGTCCCGTGTCGGAAGTCGGTCGGCCTCTGGCTCCGCCCGCGCGTCAACGGCTTCGCATCGCGCGTTTCGCCGCTGGGTCGGGTTCGCTCGCCTCCAGCCATTGCGTCGTCTTCGTCGAGGATCTCAGAGTTGCTGTACCCCGATGTCTGTCGTCGCAATGCTTCCGCCTGGTCAGGCGAAATCGATTGTCTCGATGCTTACGCGCCGGTCGACAATCGGTGAGGCGAGCTCGTACGCGGTCGACTCGAGTGGGGCGCACGACTCATCGCCGAATCGAGGTCGTCGCGCGCTGGTACGGTCGTTTGCGGGTCATGGATGACGAACAGCGTGTTCAAGTCGTTCATGTCGAGCATCCGCGTGAGGATTGTCGGTGCGAGCACCTCGACTTGGCCTCCGACGCCGTTCAGGCGCGCGGCGAGCTCCGCCATGGCGCGCAGACCGC
>JALYLU010000715.1 GCA_030774075.1 Actinomycetota bacterium
CGTATGAGACTGAGCCATGCGCGCAAGCTCGCGGCGCTCAGCGCGCGTGACCTTCAACGGAGCAGCAACCATCACGGGCATGCTGCCACCCTAACCGCCCTCGCTATTTCAGCGACGGACCACTAGCTACAGCTAACTACGCCAACAGTTGGCATGAAAACCGTCGCGAGGGGGCAGAAAGTGTGCCAACTGTTGGCAAGAAAATGGGGGGCCGTGCGCCTAGCCATGGCCGACGCCGAGCCCGGACTGGTTGCGTTGACGACAGGCCTCGAGGCGAGCGGACGCTGGCTGCTGGCGAACCGGGCGATCGCGCAACTGCTGTTCTGGCGCCCCGTCCCGAGCTTCGAGCCCTCCCCCGAAGCGTTCGCCCCCAGCGTCGAGATGGTCACCCTCCAACGCGCCGCGCTTGCCGACGCCGTCGCCGCCGGCCAGCTCGGCCCCGAGGCCGACTCCGACGAGGCCCTCTATCTCGTCTCGACGTTGATCAGCGGCGTACTCACCCAGGCCATGGCCAACGAGCCCAACCTCGAATGGGGCCAGGGCCGGTTCACCCCTACCTTCCCGAAGCTCATGCGGCTTCTCGTCGCCGCATGCCCCCTCCCGAAGTCTGAGGCGAGGCGGCGCGGTCAAAGCCGCTGACGTCGCGGGGAGTCGATGCCGTCAGGCGCCGGGGACGCGTGTCACGGAATACTCGAGTAGGTCACCGATAGTCCAACTGAACTGGACTTTGACGCCTTCGAGAGTCGACGTGACTTGTGTACCGAGTGGCACCGTGACGTAGTGCTGCGTGGTACCGCCGCCGTTCGTTACGAACTCACCGGTAGCGGCCGTCGTCGAGTTGTGCATGACCCGGCAGTGCACGACCGTGCCTTCGGGGAAGTAGCCGTAACCGACGCCCAGCGACTCCCGGTCGGCGAACTCGACTTCGAAGATGTTCCCCTTCGCGGTGTCGAGGTCAGCGGCCGGAACGTCCGGCACCGAGATGCCGGGCATCGGCTCGACCGGGCCCGCGTCGACGACCGCCGGTGCCGGTGTTCGGGTCCGCCGTCGCGACGGTCGCGTTGGCGAGCGACGCCGCCGTGCGGCGATCACGGCCAAGATCGCGACGAGCGCGATCACCGCGACGAGCGCGATCACCGCGATGACCAACAAGGCGGACGACTTGCTCGTTTCCTTCGCACCGGCAACTGGAGTCGTGGACCCGCTCGTCGAGGGAAGCCCAACGGTTACCAGAGCATTCCAAGCGCCCGCGTCGTCCTGGAGGTGGTCGTCGTTGATGCCGAGAGAAAGCTCCCCGCCGTCGCGGACCCGCAACGTCGTTCGAGTTCCGACTTCGAACGGAGCCGACGCGCCGATCCGTGCGATCAACGACCAACAACTGAGGTCAGGAGCCGGCCAATGCGCCCCGGGAACTGGGAGGAGGCAACGTCGTCCGACACCCTGTGGCGCAACGCGATCGATGGGCGCGGGACCGAAATGCATCCGTCCCGTCGCGCTGATCGTGACCGCATCGCCCGGACGCAAGACGACGCCGGTAGTCCAGGTCTGGTCTCCCCGCAGCGACACCTTCGTCACGGCGGTCGCCGGCGCGGCCGGCGATGCCGCGAGAACGATCGCCGTCATCAGCACCAATGCAATGCAGACTGCCGCCGCGTATCTACCTGGAAGTCGCACGCCGGGCTCCAAGAGCGCGGGGTTTGGCAGTCGACGCGGGCGGGAGGACATTCGCGTGGTATATCGGCATCACCAACGGGACCCTGAGCCAAGCGCCCGCCGAACGCACTCCCCACGCATCGGACGGCGCCAGTTCAGCGGCCAGCAGCCACCGTGGGTGCCCTCACGACACGACCCAGACCGCCGCAGAAGCTCTCAAGAATACGATTTCGTCCCGATCAGAACACGATGGGGTGCTGACTGGTGATCGAGGCGTCGGTTCCTGTGCGGATCTGCGACAACGGTGGGTGGACCGATACGTGGTTCGGTGGGCCGGGACGAGTCTTGAATATCGCAGTGACCCCGGGAGTGGCGGTCTCAATCGGCGCGACGGCCGGCCCGAACCCGGTGGTGTTGCACGTAGAGACGTTCGGTGACCGGTATCCCGTCGTCCCACGCGCGCCTCGGGCCGCCCGCCACCCGCTGCTGGAGGCCGCGATCGACGCGTTCCCGCCCCCGGCGGACACTGCGGTGGAGATCAGCGTCCGCTCCGCGGTCCCGGCTGGTTGCGGCGCGGGTACGTCGGCGGCGGTAGCGGTTGCTCTCGTGGGCGGGTTGGCGGAACTGCGCGCCGAGCAACTCTCGCCGCGCGACGTCGCGTACGCGGCACATCGGCTCGAGGTCGATGTCCTCGGCGTCCAGAGCGGAATCCAGGATCAGCTGAGCGCGGCGTTCGGCGGGATCAACTACCTGGAGATCGACCGGTACCCGGAGGCAACGGTGCAGACCCTGGCCGCCTGGGAGGAACTCAGCTCCCGGCTCACGCTGGTCTTCGT
>JALYLU010000716.1 GCA_030774075.1 Actinomycetota bacterium
TGGAGACGGTAACCGTCAGCACCAAGTTTCAGGTCGTGATTCCCCGCGCCATACGTGACAAGCTCCAGATCGAGGCCGGACAAAAAGTGCAGGCGATCGCTTTCGAGGATCGTGTGGAGCTGATCCCGGTCCGGCCCGCCAAGAGCATGCGCGGGTTCCTCAAGGGGCTCGACACGCGCGTCAAGCGGGAATCCGACCGCGTTTGACCGTGGCGAAGACCAAGCTCAACGTCGTGGACTCGTCTGCATGGCTTGCCTGGTTCGCCGATGAGCTCGGCGCACAAGCCTTCGCTGACGCGATCGAGGATACTGAGGCGCTGGTCGTTCCGACGATCTGCCTTACCGAAGTGTTCAAGGTTGTCGCGAGGCAGCGCGGCGAGGGGGACGCCTTGCAGGCGATCGCCGTAATGCAGCAGGGCCGCGTCGTGGACCTGGATGGTGAGTTGGCGCTGGCGGCTGCAGTCGTGGGAGCCGAACACAGGCTCCCGCTGGCCGACAGCATCGTCTACGCTACCGCGCGCCAGCTCGATGCGGTCGTGTGGACGCAGGATGAGGATTTCGAAGGGCTTCCAAACGCTCGGTATTTTCGGAAGCGGAGAAGTGAGCGCGACTGACCCACTACCCACCGTGCGCGCCGGTCCCTCCCGATTAAACGCGAGAAGAAACCTCCGCTGGCAATGCTCGACGGACAAAAAGGGAGCAGCAGATGAAACGTGAGAATTTTTCATCGGGTACGGCGTGGGAGCCTGTCATCGGCTACTCGCGCGCCGTTCGGATCGGACCGCATGTCCATGTCTCGGGAACCACGGCGACCGGCGACGACGGCGCGATCGTGGGCGTCGGTGACGCGCGGGCGCAGACCGTCCAGATCATCGCCAACCTGAAGCGCGCGCTCGAGCGGGCCGGCGCGACGCTGAGTGACGTCATCCGCACCCGCATCTACGTCCTCAACATCGTCGATTGGGAAGCCGTGGGCCGCGCACACGGAGAAGCGTTCGGCAACATCAGGCCGGCGACGTCCATGGTCGAAGTGAGCGGACTGCTTCTGCCGGAGATGCTGGTGGAGATCGAGGCCGACGCGTACATCGCTGATCCCCGCGAAGGAGCATAGTACCCGTGCCATACAAGTATCACACTGCGGATGTCTTTACCGATGTCCCCTTCGGCGGCAATCAGCTAGCGGTCTTGCCCAACGCGGTGGGGCTTGGCGACGATCAGATGCAGGCTATCGCGCGCGAGTTCAACTTCTCGGAGACCGTATTCGTCTTGCCTGCAGAAACTCCAACAGGCACGCGACGACTGCGCATCTTCACGCCGGGTGGCGAGCTGCCGTTTGCCGGCCATCCGACTGTCGGCACTGCATTCGTGCTCGCGCAGACGGGCGAGATAAAACTCGACGGCAACGAGACGCGAATCGTTTTCGAGGAAGGGGTGGGACCCGTTCCTGTTCTCATTCGGGCGGTTGACGGCAAGCCGGTTTTTTCACAGCTCACGGCGGCACGCCCGCCGGAGCGCGGACCGGCGCCCACCGACGTCGCGGTGCTCGCCGACGTGCTTTCGCTCGAGCCGTCGGACATCCTTTACGACAGCGTGTTCATGCCCGAGGCGGTCTCGGCGGGCGTGCCATTTCTGTTCGTTCCGCTGAGAAGTCTCGACGCACTGGGGAAAGCCCGGGTGAGACAGGACGTGTGGGAGCGGACGCTCAAGGATTCCTGGGCACCCGAGATATATGTCTTCGTCGAGGAAGCAGAGTCGGCGAAGCGGGGGGGTATGCGTGCCGGCGACGGCGTGATCCGCTCCCGGATGTTCGCGCCCACGCTTGGCATTGCCGAGGACCCGGCAACCGGCGGAGCTGCGGCGGCCTTTGGGGGCTACCTCGCGTGGCGTTCCACCGTCCGCGACGGGATGCTCAAGTGGCTCATCCACCAGGGAGTGGAGATGGGTCGGCCGAGCCGGCTCGAGGTGGAGACCGATGTCACCGGGGGAACGGTGACAGCGATACGCGTCGGCGGGGCGTCGGTGCTGGTTAGCTCCGGGACGCTCCTGTATCCCTGACTAGTCGCGCAAAACTGGGGGGAAGCGACCACGGAGCACACAGAGTACACTGAGTTTGTTTTTGATTGTTGCCTGGAAAGAGTGGTTCGCGTTTCTTGCTCTCTCTCCACGACATTGTGGGCATGGATGTCAACGGTTCTGACAAGCCCGACGTGCGCGTTACCGACCTGATCATCGGGGCGGCAATAGAGATACACCGCGCACTCGGCCCGGGGTTGCTCGAAGCGACGTATGAAGAGTGTCTTGCCTACGAGCTCGCTGAGCGGCGTCTAACGGTCGAGCGGCAGCCTGCACGGCCTGTAGTATACAAGGGAACGCACCTGTCAATCGGATATCGTCCGGACTTTGTTGTCGAAAAGTCCGTCATCGTCGAGCTCAAGGCAGTCGAGCGTTTCCTCCCAGTTCACACCGCGCAGGTGTTGACGTATCTCAAG
>JALYLU010000717.1:0-1257 GCA_030774075.1 Actinomycetota bacterium
CCGAGCGCGACATTCTGTGTCCCCCACTTGATGTTTGTCGAAGTGCTGCCGATCACGACGCGATCGGATGAGTCGAGCCCGATCAGCGGGGTGTTGGTGGTCGCGGCCGCGTTCTCTGCGATGATTGCCCTCGCGTTCATCATTACCAACTCGCCGCCGCTGGTTCCTCCGGTCGCGGTGCTGGAACCGATACGGACGGCATTACTGCCGGCCGGGGCGAGCCTGACAGCGCCGTTCGACAGGTCGAGCAGCGCGGTCGTTCCGGAGAGCACCTGGCGACTCAGGTTGATGTCGCGTGGACGATTCGCCGCGGTGCCAAAGTCGTAAGTAGCGTCCGTAACCGCGACGAGGTTGCCTCCGGCTTCAATGTCCCAGCGCGCCGAACTGTTGGTGCCTAACCGCAGTGGTCCGTTATTCTGGGTGTAGATGAAAACACCGCCAGCCGAAGCGCCGACGCCAAAGACTGACGTGCCATCGATGTTGACAGCCAGACCTCCGCTCACGCTAAGCCCACCGGAAATGACCCCGCCGACAACGAGATTCCGTGACAGGAACAAGTCCCGTGGCCTGGTCGCTCCAGACTTCCCGATGTCGTAAGTCGCGTCCGCGAAGAGGATGTCGGCCGCGAACGTGTGCGCGACCGTGATCGTCCTGGCGACGTCCGTCAGTACCGCGGTGTTGTTGAACGCGGTCGTGATCGCGTTGAAATTCGTGTTGAAGTCGGCTGCCTTAATCAGCGTACCGGCTGAGAAGGCAACGAGCGTCGCGATTAGGCCCATCTTGTGACTCCTTCCGGCTGACCTACTCTGGTGCTATTTTGTAGGTGATGCCGGAGTTTAGACTGAAGTGCAAACAATGCGGGAAGAGATTCACTGCTTGGCGAAGTGCGGGCGTACCGAAGCCGCGCTTTTGCTCGCAGCCTTGCGCTGCGGCCGCTCGCGTCGGGAAGAAGCGAGTCGGAATGGACTTCTCCTATCTGAGTCTCCGACGTGGCGCGAACAATCCTAGCTGGAAAGGAGGCCGCCACGTCGGCAGCAAGGGCTACGTCTGGGTTCGCGTGGACGGCCGCTACGTCCTCGAACACCGACACATGATGTCGCAGCATCTCGGACGGCCGCTGCTCACGTCTGAGCTCGTCCACCACGAGAACGAGATCCGATCCGATAACCGCATCGAGAACTTCGTGCTCACGACGCGCGCTCGACACATCGTGGAGCACCATCCGATCCTTTATGAGCGCCGTCGCATTAACCGATG
>JALYLU010000717.1:1267-2487 GCA_030774075.1 Actinomycetota bacterium
GGCGCGAAATTGGGACGAGTGCCGCGACTGCCACAGCACAGAGCGCCGCCACAATGCGCGCGGCTACTGCGTCAATTGCTACGCGCGGTTGCACCACGCCGGAAATCTTCTTTAACCCCATACTCTACCTCTCCTTACGGAGTCGGAACCTCTTGCCAGATCGCGCCAGTGTGAGTCACGAATCGAGTCGTGTTCCCATTGGCGAGCACGCGATTGGCTCCGGTCTTGGTTTTGATTTTCGTTGCGTCGTGCTGAATCGTGGTGTTGCCATCGCCGGCGATTAGATCGAAGGTTTTCCCACTGTCGCCGCCCAGGAAATTCGTGATCGTCGTCGGAGCCGAGACGTTGTTTGTCTTCCAGACCGATGCGAGCGCGATCGTCGGCGTGGTCGCGCCATCCGTGAAGGTCCCTGCCGCCTGGATCGTCGCCTGTTGGACCCCAATCAGGTTCTCGAGCTTCTTCATCGCGACGTTCACGTTCCGGATGAAGCGATCGTAAGGTGTGAGCTTGTCGTCCTGCTTGGGCCACGTCCACTGTTCGGGGATCATGGCACCATCGGGTCGGTGTTCGCGGCGAACGCCGTCACCGCGAAGCTGTTCAAACCGAACAACTGGCCGAGCTGCTTGTGGCGAAAGCCGGCCTTGATCCAGCGACCCTCGCCGTTCAAGCCGAGCGACTCGTGCTCTTCCTGCGAGCTCGTCGCGAAGCTCACCGAATCGAAGAGCCCCTCGTCAAACACCGCTCCGCCGCCGGTGACCGAAACCTCTTGATCCACCGAGCGACCGCGCGGAGTCTCGTAGTAGCAGGACACCGTCATCGCGCTTGCCGTATAGAGTGAGATGTCAAGCCGGTCGAAGAACGACTCGCGCTTCAAGTCAAACCCGAGAGGCTGACTCTCGACAACGTGCTCGATCGCACTCGTGCCCGTCGCGTCGAAGTCGTCCCAGATTGTGTCTTCCGGATTGCCGTGCTCGTAGATGTAGCCGTTGTAACCGTGCAGGAGCCGGGGAGAGCCGCCGGCGTTCTCCACCATCGAGAGAGCGGTCATCGTGAACCCTCTCCATATCGCAACCGGCACCGGAATGTCCGGAGCGCCGTTATAGACCAGGATCAGATTCGGATTCGTCGACGACAAGTCGCAGACGGCGAACAGAAAGAGCTGCGCTGGCGTGTAGTTGACGGCGATCGCGTTCTCGGCCGACGTTTTTGGGAGCTGTCTT
>JALYLU010000718.1 GCA_030774075.1 Actinomycetota bacterium
GGTGTCGGCGTGGCGACGGAGTCGGCGTAGGAGTGACGGTCGGTGATGGCGTAGGCGTGGGTGACGGCGATGGAGTCGGCGTGGGTGTCGGCGTGGGTGTCGGCGTCGGCGATTGCGTGGGAGTCGGCGACGGGGTTGGCGAGGCTTGCGTGACCGTGAGTGTGCCGGCTACGAAGGTGGTGAAGTCGTAATTCGTCGCGCTCAACGTGCCCTGTGCACACGAGATCGCGAAGGGGCCGGGGGCCGACCCGGACGTCGCGGTCGTCGAGCAGCTCGCCGAGCCACTCACGCCCGACGTGCCGAGGGTCTCGCCGTTCACGAAGCCGGAGACCGTCGCGGTGAACGTCGGCTCGACAGCACCGGACTCGCGGGTCTGATCGTCCGCGGTCACGGTGAGATGCGCGAGCGTGGCCGTGACATCGGTCGAGAGTCCGGGCGCCGCGTTGTAATTCGCATCTCCCGCCTGCGACGCCGTGATCGTGCATCTGCCGGTCCCACTTGTAATCGCCACTCCCGCGGAACACGCGCCCGAGGCGGTGAACGTCACGCTCAGGCCCGAGCTCGCGGTCGCGGTCGGCAAAAGGGTCGTCCCATAAGAAGCGGAGGCGGGCGCGTTCATCGCGCCGATGGTTTGATCCGCCTTACGCGCGGTGACCGTGCGCGTCACGGTCGTCGCGGCGGCGTAGTTGCCATCGCCCGATTGCGAAGCGGTGACGACGCAATCAATCGTTCCGCTCGTCATCGTGACAGTCGAGCCGCTGATGGTGCAGCCACCACTCGCGCCGACGCTCACGGCGAGCCCCGAGGTCGATGTCGCGCTCACGGAGAAGCTCGTTCCGTACGTGGCGGGGCTGGTTGGCTGCGCGAACGTGATCGTCTGGCTCGCCCTCGCCGCGCCTACGGTCCGTGTGACGTTGGATGCCGCCGCATACGTCCCATCGCCGGTCTGGCTCGCGACAAGGATGCAGTCGGTGGTGCCACCGGTCATCGTGACGGTCGAGCCGCTGATCGTGCAGCCGCCGCTTGCCGCGACGCTCACTGGGAGTCCCGACGTTGACGTGGGGCTCACGATGAAGCTGGCGCCGTACGTCGCGGGACTGGCCGGCTGCGCAAAGGTGATCGTCTGAGATGTGCTGCCGACCGCGTTGACGGTGACCGATACCGTCGCCGTCGCGCCGTCGATCGTGCCGTCGTTCGCAGTCCAGGCGAAGCTGTCGCTGCCGTTGTAGCCCGCCGTCGGGGTGTACGTGACGCTGGCCGTGTCGGCAAAGGCGCCGGTCGCGCCGCTGCAGATTGCGTTGGTGATCGCGCTCAGCGTGCCGTGGCTTGGCGCGCTCACGATGCGGAAGGTGAGCTCACAGTCCTCGGCGTCGCTCGCGCTCAGCGTGACGCCCGTCGAGCTGTTCTGATTCAGAGAAACGCTCGTACTTGAGACGTTCGGAGCCGTGTTCGTTGCGACGCCGAAGGCGCCCGGGTTGATCCCGACGATCTTCTCGGTGCCGCCGTCGCGCGTTCCGCCGACCTTGCCGGACCCGCCGGCCCACGATGAGGCGCCGTTGCCGGTGCCCCAGTCCGTCGGCGACGCGATGTGCGCGCCGAATGCGACGACGACGTTCGCGCCCGCGGTCGCGGTGTAGAGCAACGTGATGTGCTTCGTGATCGCGCCACCGCCGCTCGTGGTCGTGTAGGCGCTGAGCGACAGGCTCGACGCGTTCCACACGCTGATCACACCTGCGCGCTGGCTCGGGATGGTTGGATCGGACGGAATGCCGAGTGTCGTCGCGCTCCCGCCGCAGGCGGTGACGCCGGCGCAGGGATCGGCGGTCGATCGCTGGATGGTTCGGTCGTAGTTCTCGATGAAGTCCATGAAGTGCTTGTTCGAACCGACCGAGGAATCCCGGAAGTCGTATGAGATGACGAGCGTGTGCACGCCGGCTGTCTCGCCGGTGATCACGAGGCGGGACGGGATCGTCAGCCCCTGCGCGTACGCGCTATTAGCTCCGTTCAGCGTTCCGCCCCATGCCGCGGTCGTCGTCTTCCACGATTCCGCGCTCGCGGTGGTCGCGGCCGCTGCCGGGAACGGCAGGAGCGCAGCGTCCAGCGAAAGGACGAGCAGCGTGGCGACCGCGAGGCGCCATGCCATGCGTGGACGCGGGGACTTTTCTTGGGGGAGGTTCGGCACGATGCATCATTTGTAGCCGCGGAGCTCGTCAGTTCTCTCACCCGAACAGGGCATCCAGGGCAGAAGTTCGAAGCCGTGCGGTGACGGTGTGTGACGTCGCAAGACATCGGCGACAGATGTCCCGAGGGCACGGTAGAGATCGCGTACGAGGCGACAAGCTCTGACATGCGATGGTCGCCAAGTCCATCTCTTTCTACACAGGGTGATCCTGGTTCAGGTCGGCGTTGAGGAGATCCGCCAAGATTCTGGCTGACGCAGGCCCGACGATCGGACGTGCGCTTTCTTCGACGGC
>JALYLU010000719.1:0-730 GCA_030774075.1 Actinomycetota bacterium
ATGCTGGGCTTACCTCATCGGCCGAAGCACGGTTCGTCAGTCTGGACCTGCGTCGCCGCTGACGCGGACGCGTCCGTTCGGTTGAACGACTTGATTCAAACTTGCCAGACGGCACGAAACACACGGACCCAGTTGCCGCCAAGGATCATCCGGACTTCGTCTTGGCTATAACTGCGTTGGAGCAAACCAGCGGTGACGTAGGGCAACTTGCTCGGGTCTTCGAGGCCCGCCGGATAGATGTATGGCGGCGGGGGGTAATCGTCAGGTTTCCAGCGCAACGCCCGCACCGAGTTGGCATATGCGCTCGGCGACCCGGGTCCCGAAAAGTCAAGACCCAAGGCGACGTGTTCCGGGCCGACAAGATGGGCGACATAGTCGACGTGGTCGAGGAAGTCGTTGAGGGTCGGAATGGATCCGCGGCGTAGGAATGCAGGGAACGCATTGATCCCGACAAGCCCACCCTTTCGAGCGACTGCCAATATCTGGTCGTCCTTGACGTTTCTGCGTGACTCGCAGAGTGAGCGAACGTTGGCGTGGGAGAACACGGGCGGTCGCTCCGAGAATTCGATCGCTTCCATCGTCGTCGTATATCCAGTGTGCGACAAGTCGATCACGATGCCCTGTCGGTTCAACTCCTTGACGACCGCGATACCGAAATCCGACAGCCCGGCGTCGGTGCGCTCCGAGCACCCGTCGCCGACGAAGTTCCGTTGGTTGTAGCAGAGGCCGA
>JALYLU010000719.1:740-2470 GCA_030774075.1 Actinomycetota bacterium
GATCAGACCGATGTCTCGGCCGATGGGCAGCGTGTTCTGAAAGTGGAACGCGATCCCAAGTATGTTCTGTGCCTTCGCTCGGTCAATATCTTCAACCCGTCGGACGAGGAGCAACGAGCCGGCGCTCTCGTCTAGCCAGGCACGCCACTGGAGCAGTCGCGCGATCGCCGCGCCGCTGTCCTCGAGATTCGCGGCATGCGGAAGCGCCAGTGTCACACCGCCGTCTCGCCACGGCTGTGCGGTGTCAGGATCCTTGAGCTCCCCCGCGATACCGTCGACGACTATGGCTGAGCGGTGGACCTCGAGCGCGACCCGATCAATCACGACCGGGGATCCAGCGCATCATTAATTGCGTCGCCGACGAAGTTGTAGGCGGCAACGACGAGCGTGATCGACGCGCCGGCATACACCGCCAGCCACGGGGCTCTGGAGACGTACTGCCGGGTGTTCTGAGGCATGTTGCTTTCCGCTCCTAACCAAGCGCCCGACACGGACCGACCTAAGTGGGCGGCCTCCGCGAGTGCCAGTCCGTCTCTCTCTGGTAGAGCTCGGCTATGCGAAGAATTTTCGCGTCCTCGAGGAGATCGCCCGTGAGGGACAAACCGAGAGGTAAGCCAGTCGGACCGAAGCCCATCGGCAACGACACTTGCGGTACGCCAGCGATCGCACCCAGCAGTGCGTGATGCCCCCGTCGATCCCACTCCGTACGCAGATTCGATTCGATTGTTGGCGCCTCGGTCAACAGCGTTGGCGCGACCAGAGCATCGACTTCAAGGAAGAGCCGACGAACGTCACGGGTCGCGGCGGCCTTCTTTGCGAGTGCGCCCGCGTATGCGCCGACAGGTTGGGTGGCAGATGCGCCCAGCCGCTCGCGTTGACCGGGATCGACCATGGTCCTCATGCTCTCGCTATGAATGACGCTATCAAGCGAGGACGCGACTTCTGCCGCAAGTATCGGAGCCCAGATTTCCGGATAATCGTAATTCGGAAGAGTCAGCTCGGTAAGACGGAATCCAAGGCGGCGAAAGACACCGAGAGCCTCGTCAAAGCGCGCCTGGGCGATATCGAGTCCTCGATAGTCGTTAGCGATCACGCCGAGAGTGAATTGTTCGCTTCCGACCCTTTGCACGCGCCAGTCGACCGTCCATGGGTCTCGTTCGTCGCGGCCGGCAATCACGGCGAGCACTCGGCCGCAGTCCGCGGCGGTGTGTGCCATGGGACCGAGCTTGTCGGCACTCGGTGCCAACATCAGAGATCCGTGCCGACTTACGATGCCCAGACTCGGCCGGAGACCAGTGATGCCGCAAAAGGCGGCAGGCGTTGTGAGCGAACCCCCGGTCTCCGAGCCGATCGCGAATGGGACCAGCCCGGCTGCCACCGCGGCGGCCGAACCTGAGGACGATCCGCCGCTCCAGTAATTCGTGTTCCACGGGTTCAACCCCGGTCCGTCGATGGATGCGGTCGCGTAACTCGGCCCGCCGGCACCTGCAAGTTCCAACATAGAGAGCTTCGCGACAAGCACGGCACCACTCATTCGAAGCTTGGTAATGACGGCCGCGTCGAACTCAAACACCTGATTTCGGTACAGCGGCGAGCCGTACCGCGTCGGTATGCCGGCCGTGGCAAGAAGATCCTTGACGCCGAACGGAATCCCGCACAACGCGCCAGAGTCACCAGTTCGCAGCCTTCGGTCAGCCTCCCGCGCCTGGCTCTCCGCGAGCTCAGTAGTG
>JALYLU010000720.1 GCA_030774075.1 Actinomycetota bacterium
GGACCCAGCACGTCACCGTGGACGGCGAGGCTGAGAAGGTCGGGCTCGGTCTCGCGCAGGCGCACCCACGACAGGAAGTGACCCTTGCCCGGATCGTCGAGCGGGCTGACGGGTCGCCATTCGGTCTGTTCGTGGAAGTTGATCCGGCCGAATGGGTTCGGCCGCTCGGGCGGGATCTCGACGTCGGCCGGACCCGGGACCTCGGGGAACCGCACCTCCTGATGGGACAGCTCCGTGTCGTGCGCGGCGCCGAAGACACCGTGCACTCGCAACGCGGGGCCGTCCACGCCTGGTACGCACAGGTCGGCCGCGACCTGTGACGCCCGCCGGCCGTCGCGCAACACGTCGACGTCGATGGTGATCGGACCCGGGGGAACCGGCGCGACGAAGATCGCGTTCGCGGTCACGAGCGAGAGGTCCGTGCGTCCGAGCTGCTGTTGCATCGCGCGCAGCGCCGCGTACATCGAGACGCCCCCGAAGACGTACACGACCTTCCAGGCGTCGGGGAGGTTCCCGTGGAATCGGCCGGGCCGGGCCGGATCGGCGGTGAGGATCGTGTCGTCGCGGAGGTCGCGAGGCATCGGGGCAGCCTACGCTCTGGCCCCATGGAACCTCGCCTGCAGCCGCTGCCGCGCGAAGAGTGGGACGACGAGACGCGCGCGTTGCTGGGCGACCGCACGCTGAAGATCTTCGCCACGCTCGCTCATCATCCCAAGCTCATGAAGCGCTGGCTCGTGTTCGGGAACCACGTGCTCGCGAAGAGCACGCTTCCGGCCCGCGATCGCGAGCTCCTCGTCCTGCGCACGGGCTGGAACTGTCGCGCGCAGTACGAGTGGGGTCAGCACGTGGCGATCGCGCGTGGGATCGGCATCAGTGACGACGAGATCGGGCGCGTCGCCGAAGGTCCCGACGCCGGCGGTTGGTCGGAGGCCGACGCGGTGCTGCTGCGCGCGGCCGACGAGCTGCACAACGAGCAGACCTTGTCGGATTCCACATATGCCGCGCTCGCGTCGCGCTACGACGTACAGGGTCTGCTCGACCTCGTGTTCACGGTGGGCCAGTACCACTTGGTGTCGATGGCCTTGAACGCGTTTCGGGTCGAGCGCGACGACGGCGTCACGGGCGTTCCGATCCCAGCTCGCGAGTGAGCGCGCCCGCACCCTCGACCTGAGCGCCCAACTCGCGCGCCCGTTGCGCGAGCTCGCGATCCGACGTGACGACCGTGAGCGACGACGGATCGTGGTCGCGTGCGATCTCCTCGACGATGCGATCGTCTCCTGCGTTGCGACCCGCGCGCGTCGCGTAGGCGACGTGTACGCCCTCGTGTCTGCCTGCGGCCATGCCCGGCACCGGCCGGCCGTCGAACACGACCATGACCTGATCGCCCGTGCGGGCCGCGAACGCGTCGAGCTCGGCGACGAGCCGGCGGGCCGCGCCCTGGCGGTCGCGCCACCAACCGTCGGGGCGGCTGCCGACCACGTTGTTGCCGTCGACGAGCAGGCGCCGCCGGGCGTCGGGCACGACGAGATGATGCTCGCCGGAACGGGCGCGTGTCGACGAGACGTGCGCGAGCTCGGGATCGACGTCGAGCGCCTCCGCGCCGACGACCTCGAATCCTGGTCGGCGCGCGACCAGGACGCGCGGGAGCGAGGCGAGCGCGGCGTCGCGAGCGGCCGGGTCGCCGCCATACCACGCCGGATCGCGTACCTGTGCCCACTTGTCGGCGCCCATCACGACGACGTCGTAGCCCGACGCGATGTCGGCGATCAGCTGCGCGTCGGTAACCGCGACGTCGAGCCACGGGCGGGTCCGGGCGGCGCGCCGGATCGCGGCGGCGCGCGCCTCGACGCTCGAATGTGCGCCGCGTTCCTTGCCCAGCACCACGTTCGAGAGCGCGAGATCGATGCGGTCGAGGTCCGCCGCGCGCACGGCCGCTTCGGCGATCGCGAGATGCGCGACCGTCAACGGATCGAAGGAGCCGGGATATACGCCGGTCACGACTCGCTTGATCACGGTCGGAGGATCGGCGGGTGGAGGCGCGTCGCGGCACCCCGACGGTACAGCGCCGCCGGACGGCCGTCGGTCGGCGCGGTGCCGCCGGTCGGTTCCACGAATCCCGGCGTCGAGAGCACCTTGCGCCGAAAGTTCCCCTCGTGGAGCGTCTCGCCCCACACGGCCTCGTATACGCGGCGAAGCTCACCGAGTGTGAAGGGCTCGTCGAGGAAATCCGTCGCGAGCGTCGTGTACTCGAGCTTGGCGCGTGAGCGCTCGATGCCGTCGGCGATGATCTGCGCGTGATCGAAGGCGAGAGGTACTCCGTCGTCGCTCCCGAAGCCGGGAATCGCGAGGTCGTCGATCGCCCAGAGCCGGACGTCGGTCGCGTCGGAGCCCGCGACCGCGGGTTCGTTGTGGGCGGTGAACCCCACGTACGCGACCGACACCACCCGCATGCGCGGGTCGCGAT
>JALYLU010000721.1 GCA_030774075.1 Actinomycetota bacterium
CGCCTGCGCTGCTCGTGGGCTCGGCGGGAACTAGAAGGCGGACAATGCCATGCGCCTAATAGGACGGCTTTCGAACCCGCCCTCCATCTGGCGCGCGTGCTCAGCCTCATCTAGCGCCGCTACTCGGGCGACCGCGCCGCCTACGACCGGCACCGCGCGACGCTCAGGGCTGTCGGCGGCCGTACGATTCCCGCGCCTGCGCCCATCGCTCGTCCGAACGCCTGTGGAGAGAGGGTTGGTCGGGCTTGCGAAGCCGAGCTGTCGGGTCGTAGAGTCGCATGATGGGGCGCATCGAGGATCGGCTTGGGGAACTGGGTCTCGTGTTGCCGTCACCGATGGATCCGCCGGGGAACTTCGAGTTGGTGACCGTGTACGCGGGTATCGCGTACATCGCGGGGCACGCCCCTATCGATGGGTCGGCCGTGCTCGTGCAGGGGGCAGTTGGCCGGGAGCTGACGGTCGAGGAGGGGTATCGCGCGGCGCGGCTGACGGGACTTTCGATCCTTGCCTCGCTGAAGCGCGCACTCGGCGACCTCGACCGAGTGACGAAGTGGCTGCGGGCGGTTGGCTACGTCCAGTCGGCACCCGGCTTCCACGAGAACGCAAAGGTCGTGAATGGGTTCAGCGACTTGATTGTGGAGGTGTGGGGCGACGCGGGACGCCACGCTCGCTCGGCTCCTGGACAGGGGTCGTCGCCGCTCAACGTGCCGATCATCGTGGACGCTTTCGTGGCAGTCGCGGATGAGCGCGGGTGAGCGCCTTCGACGACCTCCAGTCGATTCCACCTGTGTTGCTTGCGGACGGCTATCTCGCCCGCGCCGTCCACGGCGAGGAGCTCACGCTGGCGGTGGTCGAGATCGCGCCCGGCGCCGAACTGCCCGAGCACCGGCACGTCAACGAGCAATTCGGGATGGTGATCGAGGGTTCCGTGATCTTCCACATCGGAGACGAGACGCGAGCGATCGAGCCGGGTGGAATCTGGCGGATTCCCTCCCAGACGCCCCATACCGTCACCGGCGGCGACGCCGGCGCTGTCGTGGTCGACGTCTTCACTCCAGTACGAGACGACTGGGCTGCTCGCGAACAGCTTGAGCCTCGCCCAACGCGCTGGCCCTAACTTCGATGCACCGGGACGAGTAGCCGGCGTTCGCCGATCTTGCCTGGACGCGAGGGTTCGAGTATCGCGCGCTGGCTAGCCTCGCGATGCACCTCATGGGACGGCTTTCAAACCCGCCAGAAACCCTGGCCTGTCTTCTTGGGCGGTGAGCTTCGGGCGGCCTGGAGGCTGGAGGGAGGTCGGCACTCGCGCCAGGCCGCGTGCCGTCGTCGAGCGAGTTTCTCCGTGAGGTGCCGTCAGGGCGGTGCGATCTCGAGGCGGCTGATGAGGCCTCCGACCGTCGAGAAGTCCCACGTGAGTTCTGCCGTGCCGCCCGGAAAGTTTCCGTCGATGCGGCCGCTAGCTTGGTAGTGGGTGTCATCAACGTCGTCGATTCTTTCGATCTTGGTCGTGTACTCGTACTTCGACGCGGGGCCGAGTCGCCATCGGCGGATCTCGGCGCTACCGCGCCATTCGCGGCCTTCGTCGATGACGACCGCGTCATCGAGGAAGAGCGAGAGAATCGCCTCGACGTCGCGGCTTGCGTCGAACTCGAAGTAGCGCGACACGACGTCCTCAGCGGGTTCCGGCGTGGACTCATCAGGCATGGCCGTCAGATTAGGGAGTCGAGCGTGTTTCCGATCACGCCCACGAGCATTCCTCCTACACTCCGGTCGCCATGCCGGCCGACTCTCCGGCTATGACCCCGGCAGCTCAGCGGCTACGCCGAGCTCCGTATCGCGTGTGACTTCGGCGACGTTCCGTAAGCGGATCCGCTTCCGGAACGCCAGTCGGGTCGCTCGGTTGGTCGGGGGTCGGCGGCGGACGGACCCGTCAGACGATCTTCTCTGCCAGCTCGACGATGATCCCCTCGGGGCCGCGCACGTAGCAGAGCCGGTAGCTGTCCTCGTAGCGCACCAGCTCGCCGACGAGCTCAGCACCGCGGGCTCGCAGGCCGGCGACGACGGCGTCGATGTCCTCGACGGCGAATGCGACGTGGCGGATGCCCCCTGTGTTCGCCGGCGCGTCCCGGTTGCCGCCCTGGGTCGACGGCGAATGGAACTTCACCAGCTCGAGTCGTCCGTGGCCGTCCGGAGTTTGCACCATCGCATACTCCACCCGGACGCCGTCGAGCCCCACGACGCGGTCCACCCAGCGGCCCTCGACCGACCCCTCACCCAGCAGCTCGAGTCCGAGCTCGACGAAGAACTCGGTTGCGGCCGCGAGGTCGTCAACCACGATGCCGACGTGCTCCATGCGTTGGATCGTCATGTGCTCGATGGTAAGGAATACAGGTTCGAGCCGACTGCTGCATGTCGCCGCGCGCCTCACCCGCCACGCCCGCCGCACCCGCTTGCACCTCCCCAG
>JALYLU010000722.1 GCA_030774075.1 Actinomycetota bacterium
CGGCCGGGTCCGATGGATCGGGGCGACGGGTGTGTTCGTCGGCTTCGGATTCCTCGCGAAGGAACTGCAGGCGTTCCTCGTCCTGCCGGCCTTCGGGCTCGTATACCTGCTCGCCGGACCGCCTCAGCTCGCGCGACGGATCGGTCACGTCGTGTTGCTCGGGGTGACGACGCTCGCAGCCGGCGGCTGGTGGGTCGCCGTCGTCGAGCTCTGGCCCGCGTCGAGCCGTCCGTACATCGGCGGGTCGCAGAACAACAGCTTCTGGAACGTGCTGTTCGGCTACAACGGCTTCGGCCGGCTGACGGGCAACGAATCGGGCAGCGTCGGCGGCGGTCAGGGCGCGACGGGACGTTGGGGTCCGACCGGGCTGACCCGCATGTTCGACACGCAATTCGGTGGGCAGATCTCGTGGCTACTCCCCGCCGCGCTCGTGCTCTTGGTCGCCGGTCTCGCGTTCACCGCCAAGCGCGCTCGGACGGATCGCACGCGCGCCGCGCTCGGACTCTGGGGCGGCTGGTTGGTCCTCACCGGCCTGGCGTTCTCGCTGGGGCAGGGAATCATCCACGAGTACTACTCGGTCGCGCTCGCGCCCGCGATCGGTGCGATCGTGGGTATCGGCGCGACGACGTTCTGGGCGCGCCGCGAGCACCCGTTGGTACGAGTCCTCCTCGGGTTCTTGATCGCGGCGACCGCACTCTGGGCGTACGTGCTCTTGCATCGCACGCCGACCTGGTTCCCGATGCTGCGAAACGCGCTGCTCGTGTGCGGGCTCGGCATCGGGCTCGTGGTCGCGATCTCACCATCCATCCGAGGACGCCTCGGTGTTGTGCTTGCGATCGCGGCGGCCACTCTCGGCCTCGCGGCTCCCGCCGCCTACACACTGTCCACCGTCGCGCAACCTCACGGTGGCGCGTTGTCGACGGCTGGCCCCGCGAACGCCGCAGGCGGACCCGGTGGCTTCGGTGCGCGGACGGGGAACCGAGGATTCCCGGGCACGGGCGCGCCGGGGGGCGGACTCGGTGGCACTGCCAACAACGGCGGCTTCAACCCCCGGATCGCCAACCCCGGATTCGGTGCACCTGGGTTCGGCGGTCCCGCATTCGGCGGAACCCCGCCCGGCGGCGGGACCGGCACCCGCGGTCGCGGAGGGGCCGGCGGACTCCTCAACGGCTCGGATCCGAGCGCGCAGATCACCGCGCTGTTCGAGAAGAGCACGGGCTTCCGCTGGACGGCCGCGGCGATCGGCGCGAACAACGCGGCCGGTTACCAGCTCGCATCGGGCAAGGCGATCATGGCGATCGGCGGCTTCAACGGCACCGACCCGACGCCCACGCTGGTGCAGTTCGAGCAGTACGTCCGAGCCGGTGAGATCCACTACTTCATCGCCGGAGGCGGTGGTCCGGGAGGCGGTGGTCCCGGAGCCGGTGGCGCGGGTTCGGGCATGTCGAGTGCCATCACCCAATGGGTGGAACAGAACTTCACCGCGCAGACCGTCGGCGGAACCACGATCTACGACCTCAGCTCGGCGACCTCCGGGTGAAGCGCCTTCCTGAGAGCGCCTTCCGTATGAGGCGGGCGGCGGAGGCCGGATAGCCGTGGTCGCCGGGTACCCTGCTGGCATGGCCGACCCGGCGGGGTTTGCAGAGCAGGCGATGCCCTACATGTCGGCCCTCTACGCGGCCGCGTTGCGCATGACGCGCAATCCGAGCGACGCCGAGGACCTGGTACAGGAGACGTTCCTGCGCGCCTACCGCGGGTTCGAGGGCTTTCACGAAGGCACGAACCTGAAGGCGTGGCTGTACAAGATCCTCACGAACACCTTCATCAACCAGTACCGCGCCAAGAAGCGCCGACCCGACGAGGTCGACCTCGACGACGTGGAGGATTTCTACATCTTCCGTCGCCTGGGCGGTCTCGAGGCGGCCGAGGCCACGCGCACCCCTGAAGCCGAGGTGATGGAGGGAATCCCCGACTCCGAGGTGAAGGAGGCGCTCGAGTCGATTCCGGAGCAGTTCCGCATGGCGGTGATCCTGGCCGATGTCGAAGGCTTCTCGTACAAGGAGATCGCAGAGATCCTCGACGTGCCCATCGGAACCGTGATGAGTCGCATCCACCGGGGAAGAAGGGCGTTGCAGAAGAAGTTGTGGGATTACGCCGAACGCAACAACCTTCGGCCACGAGTCGAGTCGGCGACCGGGGGGTGACGAGCGCGATGGATTGTGAGCATGCCCACCTGCGCGTCTACGAGTATCTCGACGGGGAGATGACCGTCTGGAAACGGCGCGCGATCACTCGGCATCTCGACGATTGCCCGCCGTGCGCGCAAGGATTCACGTTCGAGATCGATCTTCGTCGCGTAATTGTGTCGAAGTGCGCGGAGGACGTGCCCGCCGAGCTCAAGGCGCGCATCGCCATCGCGCTGGGGATCGTCGAGGCGGAGGAGCCGGTCCCCGAGTGATC
>JALYLU010000723.1 GCA_030774075.1 Actinomycetota bacterium
TCTTCGAGTCCGTCGACGTCGGCTCGCTCGTCCGCGAGATGGTCGCGAACGTCGAGCTCGCCACGGACCGGCAGCTGCGGCTCCACACGGAGCCCACCGTGATCCCGGCCGACGTCGCGATGGTCGAGCGCATCGTGGAGAACCTGCTCGGCAACGCCGTCAAGCACACCCCGAAGGAGGCACGGATCTGGGTGCGCGCGAAGGCGGTCGAGGGCGGCGCGTTGATCGTCGTCGAGGACGACGGTCCCGGCGTGCCGCCGGAGGAGCGCGAGAGGATCTTCGAGGCCTTCCGGCAGGGCTCCGAGCACGCGAGCGGAGCCGGCGTCGGGCTCGCGCTCGTGGCGCGCTTCGCCGCCCTGCACGACGGGCGCGCGTGGGTGCAGGATCGCGAGGGTGGTGGCGCGTCATTCAGGGTGTTCCTCTCCGAGAGCCCCGCAGCGAGCCGGCACGACGCCGACGATCAGGGCGCAGACCCCGTCCACGACCCGGAGTTGGGCTCCTCGGAGGCCGGCCAGGCGTAGCGCCCCCTTCACGGCGGCTCTCGACGCCAGTTGTACGACAACGCATCCCGAGAATCAGGTATTCATCGGCGACGCCCCCGATGCCGATGAAGTCCTAACCGTCCGCGAGATGAAGCCCGCGGACCGCGAAGACCTAGGGGGTTCTCGGATGGCTCGTGACAAGGGGAAATTGGCGAAGCGCGTCACACTCGCGTCGGTCGGCGTCGGCGTGACGCTGGCCGCCTCGATCGCGTTCGCTGCGTGGACGACGAGCGGGAGCGGATCGGGATACGTCGCGGCCGGCTCGGGGCAGAACCTGTCCACGCTCAGCGTTGCCGCCAGCACGACGTCCCTCCTGTACCCCACCGGCTCCGCGGACGTGACGGTGAAGATCAACAACCCCAACCCGTACAAGGTGCTCGTCACGAGCATCAACAACGGAACGGGCTCGATCGTGTCGGGCAGCGCCACGTGCGACGCCTCGAACGGCGTTTCCTACGCGAACCAGTCGGGCACGTGGACCGTTCCGGCCTCCGGGACGCTCACGGTCACGCTGGCGAACGCGGCGTCGATGAGCAACGCCTCGGTCGACGCCTGCCAGGGCCAGACCTTCACGGTTCCCGTCGCGCTCACGGGCGCGAGCACGCCGTAGCCCTGCCTCGCGACGCCGCGCGAGGGCGGGGATCGACCCCGCCCTCTGCGCCGCCCAGGAGGTGAAGGACCCGTGCGCACCCCACGACGCCTGGTGGCAAGAGCGTGGACCCGATTCTCGTTCGCGACCGCCGTCGCAACGATCGCGGTCCTCGCTCCCGGCGTCGCGCTGGCCGCCTGGAGCGGCGGCGGAAGTGGCACGGGCTTTGTACGGGCGACGTCGATGCCCACCGGTGCAGCGCCGACCCTCTCGGTCGCCGGAAGCAACGTGACCGTGACCTGGACGGCCTCTCCGATCGGCGGCACGTCGGTCACGGCTTACACGGTGAGGCGCTACGACGCGAACACGCTCGCCGCCCAGACGATCGGCTCGAGCTGCAGCGGGACCATCGCGGCGCTGACCTGCACCGAGGCGGCGGTTCCCGCCGGGGCTTGGAAGTACACGGTCACGCCGCGGCAGGGCCTCTGGGTGGGAACCGAGGGACCGAAGAGCGCGACCGCGACGGTGATCGTGCCCGACACGACGCCGCCGACCGCGTCCGCCGCCGTGATCAACAAGTCCACGGGCGACACGCCCGGATACGTGAAGCAGGGCGGCCAATACTACGTCTACGCGAACGTGACGGACCCCGGCTCGAATGCCAGCGGTGTCTCAACGGTGACGGCGAACGTCACCACCGTCACGACGGGCGCGGTCGCCTCGGCGATGACGCCGGGGACCTACACGGTGGGTGCCGTCTCGTACAACTACCGAAGCGCGCCGCTGACGGCCGACGGCGTGCTCGTGGCCGGATCGAAGGTATTCGCGATCACGGCGACCGATGTGGCGATGAACGCGACCGTGCAGACCGGTTTCTCCGTGACCGTGGACAACACGGCGCCGTCGGCCGCCGACATCCAGACGACCAATGTGGCCGGCGGGACGAACGGTTTGGCCGAGTCCGGGGACACGATGATCTTCACGTTCAGCGAGCCGCTCGACCCGAACTCGATCGTCGCAGGTTGGAACGGCAGCGCGACGACCGTGGCGTTCCGACTGAACAACGGCAACCCCGCCAACGATACCGTCACCGTCTTCGATTCGGCGAACACGCTCCAACTCCCGCTTGGTTCGGTGGACCTCGGACGCAAGGACCTCACGGGAACGAACGTCACGTTCGCGAGCTCGACCATGGTGATGAGCGGCTCCACGATCACGATCACGCTCGGCGCACCGGTGGGCGGCACGGCGACCATGGAGGGCACGACGGCGGGGATGACCTGGACGCCCTCGGCGACGGCCTCCGACCGCGCCGGCAACGCCTGCCT
>JALYLU010000724.1:0-1363 GCA_030774075.1 Actinomycetota bacterium
GGTTAGCTCAGGCTGTGCCAAGACGCGAGAAGCGCGACCTCGCGGCCGGGCTCGTCGTGAACGCGCCGATTCGATCAGACGACGTGCGGCACTTGCGGAGGTCGAACGCGAACGGAACCGACAACCCAGCGCCCGAAGGATGACCGGGCGGTCGCCCGACCTCGAACGCCGCCTGGATATGGACTGGACCGTCCGGACATCTCGACCGCCGCTTCGAGCTGGCGGCGCCCCTCCTGGGCCACCGAGAGCAGGTGCGGCGCACGCGTTTTCGGACTGCGCGGGCCGCGGAATGCGGGAGTGAGTCACGCCGGACTCATGCCCCGAGAGAACCCTGAATGTGCGAGCTCCTTATTCAGGATTGTGTACCATACCTGAATAAGGAGGTCTCATGGCCAGGGTTATCAAACGCCTCTGGCAGGCCGACGCCGCTTCCGGGCTGCCCCGGAGGGACCGTCAATCTTGCGAGTACGAAGCATACGTTCCCGACCCTTTGGTCGGGCGAAGAATCACTCTGGACGGCGAGGTCGCGGCGGACGTCGCTGACGCCGAGGCGGCGATTGCGCGCCTCAACGCGTCTGCTGCGACACTCGTCGACACCGAGGCGCTTGCCCGTCTACTACTTCGTGCCGAATGCGTCGCGTCGTCCAAGATCGAGGGTCTGGAAGTCGGACCACGCCGGCTCATCCGAGCCGAGGCAGCTCACGTGCTCGGCGACGCGTCCGGCGATGCGAACGCGGACGAGGTCCTCGGCAACATCGAAGCGATGTCATGGGCCATGGAAACACTCGCCGAGCAAGTGAGCATCTCGTTCGCAGGTCTCCTCGAAGTACACCGCCGGCTCCTCGAAGGCACGCGCCTTGCCGAACACGGCGGCAAGATTCGGACTCAACAGAACTGGATCGGTGGGAGCAACTACAACCCTTGCGGCGCTGCCTTCGTCCCCCCTCCGTTCGAAAAGGTGGAAGCACTACTCGACGATCTCTGCGCATTTTGCAACAGCGACTCGTTACCCGCGGTGGCTCAAGCCGCGATTGCGCACGCCCAGTTCGAAACGATCCACCCCTTCATAGACGGTAACGGTCGAACGGGTCGTGCACTTATCCACGTCGTTCTCCGCAGGCGTGGTCTCGCGCCGCGCGTCGTTCCTCCAATCTCTCTAATGCTCGCGACCTGGGCCGACGACTACGTGGCCGGCCTCACAGCTACCCGATACCGCGGCGCACCGACGTCGGCGGCCGCACACGAAGGCCTGAACCGCTGGATCGGACTGTTCGCCTCGGCCGCTGCTCGTTCGGTCGACGATGCGGGTGCCTTCGAGGCGCGGATCGCAGAGATCCAACAGACGTGGCGCGATCGAGTCGGG
>JALYLU010000724.1:1373-2459 GCA_030774075.1 Actinomycetota bacterium
TCCGCGCCGAGTCAGCAACCGATCGCCTTATCCGAGCGCTTCCGGGCGCGCCCATCGTGACTGTCGGCGGCGCAGCAGAGATCGTCGGGCGAAGCTTTCAGCAGACCAACGCCGCGATCGCTCGCCTCGCCGATGCGAACGTGTTGAAACAGGTCACGATCCGTCGCCGCAACCGCGCCTTCGAGGCGTCCGAGGTTATCGATGCGTTCGCGGATCTCGAACGCCAGCTGGCGAGTCCGACCGGCGACACTCGGTCTTCACCACCGGTTCGCGCAGTGCCGCGGCGACGGTAGCGGCGTGACGCCGAGCGAGCCGTTTGGCGTCACCAACGGACGCGTGCGTGAGGCCGCGGTCGGGCCGCGGGAGGTCGCGAAACAGGGGGAAACGACGACAACCAACGAACACTGTTTCCGCTGTTCGGCGCGCATTACGGCTGTTCACGTTCGTGCACCGCAAGCCTTGCCAAGGTTGGGGTCGCGGGTTCGAATCCCGTCGTGCGCTCTCGGAGAAGATGTAGGAAGCGCAGGTCAGCGGCCTTTCGGGGCCGCTGATTCGCGTTCGCGACCATCGCGATTTCGGGCTCAGGCCGCGGTGAGGCCGCGGGAACTTCGCGATGCGTCGCGTCGAGCGCGTCCGCGATAGCCGCGCGCGCTTCGGGGAACAGGTGACCGTAGCGATCGCTCGTGACGCGGATCGACGAGCGGCCGAGGTAGGTCTTCACTTCCTCGAGGTGACGGCCCGTGGCGACGAGCAACGCGGCGCACGTGTGGCGCAAGTAGTGGAAGCGCACGCCGGGGCAGCGCGGCTGCCTCGACGGCTCGCGTGTAGTGACGGTGCCGGAAGTTGTGGTGATGGACCGGTCCGCCCTCGGCAGCCGTGAAGACCCAACCGTCGGGCGACGGGTAGCGGCCGATGTGTTCGCCGAGCATCTGTGCCAAGAAACGCGGCACCGTGATGGTGCGGCGCTTGCCGGTCTTGGTAGGTCCGGCGTGCAGGCCGCCTGCCTCGCTCGCGTCGCACGATGAACGCTACCGACCGGGACCGCCCGTTGAGGGTGTCGACTGGATCCTTCCGACGCATGTGGGC
>JALYLU010000725.1 GCA_030774075.1 Actinomycetota bacterium
GCGTCCGGCGACCTTCCAGAGGGATCGGCCCTTGGCAAGACGGGTGAGGAGCTCGGCTTCGACGCCGGTGAGGCCGAGGAGTTCGCGCGCCTCGGGCGCCTGATCCGGAGACTGTCGGAACAGCACTCGGGTCTGGGTGTCCGCGAGGAGCCCCATGGACACCTTTGCGGTGCTCGTTCCGTCGTCGGCTTGTGCGCGCAGATCAGAGAGCCGATGGATCACCGCAATATTGGCGACGCCGTATGCGCGCGACAGCTTCCAGCAGGACTGGAGGTACTTGGCGGTGCGTTCGTTGCCGAACAGTGCCCACGCCTCGTCGAGCACTTGGAGCCGGTGCGGACCGGTGGGTCGCGCGAGGACCGCTTGAAGCCACGCAGTTGCGGCGAGCAGCACGAGGCTCAGTGCCTCGCGGTCCTGAAAGACCGCCGAGAGATCGAGGACTATTCCGGGGCCGTCCCAATCGACGCGTACGGTCGTCGACCCGTCGAACATGCCTCGCAGCGAACGCTCGACGAGCTTGCCCAGTGCGTAGATCGCATGCGCGGCCGCGCGCGTCAACTCGTCGGGCGTCAGCTTGGCGCGGCGCGCCATGTCGGGCGTCGGGTCGCTCATCACGCGTACGACGTCGCTGAGCGTCGGCTCCGCGAGGCCCGGCGAGTGGGCGAGTTCCGCGAGCGCCCAGCCCAAGAGGGCGTCCTCAATGGGTTGAAGATCCCGATGCAGGACCTGCCCAACAAGCGCAGCGAGCAACTCGCTCTGGCGGCGTGCCAGCTCGTCTTGCGTGTTGGCCGCTCCCGCAGGCCCCGGATCGAGCGGATTGATCCGGGTCTGTCCGCCCGGATGCAACTCGAGCACCGTCAGCCCGAGCGCGTCTGCAAGCGGTCCGTATTCACCTTTGGGATCGACAATCGCGACCCACCGGCCGAATGTGCCCACCGACCGGTACACGAAGGTCTTGATGGCGGTGCTCTTTCCCATTCCGACTTCGCCGGCGACGATGACGTTCGGGTTCGTCAGCAGCCCGTCGGCGTAGGCGGTGAAGGGGTCGTACGCGAAGCTCCCGCCCCCGGTAAGCACATTCGTGCCGATGTAGATGCCGCGCGCTCCGAGGCCGGCTTCGCCGAGGAAGGGATACGCGGAACACAGGTGCGCGGTCGTCGCGCGGTGGCGCGGCACTCGCAGCCGCCGAACAGGAGTCGCGGTTGACTTCATGCGAACCTGCGCGCGGTCGGATAGCGGCCGATCGGGAGGCACGCGCCGACCCCAGCGTCGTGTTGTCCGTCGAGGGCCCGCAGCTCCAAACCCACCTGGGCGGCGGCCTGCTCGTACTCCGCGCACGCGGTCTCCAGCTGCTCGCGGTCGTTCGCGGCCACGCTCACAAAGCCCGCGAACTCGAGCTCCGAATACCCGGCGACAAGCTCGCTCTCGCGTTCAAGCACGGCAGCTTCCGCGCGCCGGTGACGGGCCCCGATGCGAAAGCCGCGCTTGGCGCGCTGCTCCTCATCGGAAGCGAGCCGCGTGGCATCGCGGTCGATCTGGCGTTGGGAGCGCGATGGCGGCACTGGCTCGTAGACCATGGCGATGGTTCGAACACCGCCGGCGTGCAACAGCAATGGCTCCATCCATGCTGGATGCAGTTCCAGTCGGGGCCACTCGGCGATCCAGTAGCTGTGATGCCATGAAGCGTCGACGCGAACGTGTGCCAGCTCGACGTCGACCGCGAGTGGCCCGAGGTTGTGCTCACTCACCAGTCCGTCATCGAACCCAGCGCGTGCGCGGGTCGCGAACCCGTGTAACACGGTCGGATCGAGACGGACGCGCAGCGCTTCGCGGAGCTCGCTCGGGGACAGCGGCACGTCGACAGTCAGGCCTGCGTCTTCGATCCGAGTAGTCAGCAACCGAAGTTCTTCGAGAAGCGAATCCGCGACCGCGTCGTCAAGCGCGGTGTTCGGGTTGCGCGTGATGCGAGCTCGTCGCATGTCGATGGTGACGGTCAGGAGTACCTCATGGCGCGTGGTCATCGGTCCTGCCCCATCGAGAAGCGCCGCGTACGCGTCACGGTGCACCGAGCCCGGCGCGGCGACCGCTTCGCTGTCGACGAAGCGCATGTGCTCCTCCAGGCCGGCGGGCGCGGCCCATTCCGACCATGCGACGCGGGCTACCGCGTTGCGCTCGCGACAGAACCCTGCAAGCACCTCGCCCCAACCTGCAAGGAGTCGATCCTGGTCCGCGCGTTCGACCAGCGCGAACTCGCGTCCCTGGACGCGCAACACGCCGGAGAGCAGGTGCTCGCGGCGGTCAGCGACCAGGCCGACGCTGCCGAGCCGTCGGCGCCGCGTCCACGCCGCCGAAGCCTCGAGGATCTCGAGCCCCGCGAGGAACGGCGGCAACACGGCACGTGTCCGCGCCCCGGTTTCGCTGAGAAGCGGTATTCGAGCAGTCCATCGTCGCTGGCG
>JALYLU010000726.1 GCA_030774075.1 Actinomycetota bacterium
TTCCGGCACTATTCGGATACCTCGCTGCGACCGAGCGCACGCAGTCGGACGCGCAGACGCCGCGCCGCGTGCTCGAGCGCGTCGAGATCAGGTGACGGGTCGGCGTGCGCGAACGTCAGCTCGTCGGGATGGTTGATCGGCACCACGTGCAGATGCGTGTGTGGTACCTCTTCACCCACGATCAACAGCCCGATGCGCCGAGGCTTCCATTCGAGATCCTGAGCCCGGCCGACGTGTTGTGCGACGGTGAACAGATGCGCGGCGAGCGCGGGATCGAGATCGATCCAGTGGTCGATCTCGTCGCGGGGCACGACGAGGGTGTGGCCGGGCATCATCGGCGCGATCGACAGGAACGCGACTGCGCGCTCGTCCTTCCACACGAACTTGCCGGGCAGCTCACCCGCGATGATCCGGCTGAAGATGCTCGGCACGTGTTCCTCCGTTAGGTGACGAGGCCGGCTCCGTCGACCGCGCGCACTACCAGCGGTACCGGCGTCAGCCCGGTGGTGGAACGGTAGCGCGCGCCGGCGCGCGCGACGACGTCGTCGACCCCACCGTCCGCGACCAGACCGACGACGCACCCGCCGAATCCCGCGCCGGTCAGCCGCGCGCCGTACGCACCCGCGTCCACGAGCGCGTCGACGAGCGCGTCGAGCTCGGGGGTCGACACCCGGAAGTCGTCGCGCAGGGAGGCGTGGCTCGCGTCCAGGAGGCGGCCGCAACGATCGAGATCGCCGGCGCGCAACGCGTCGACGAACGCACGCACGCGTTGGTTCTCCGACACGACATGGCGGGCGAACGGATCGTCCTCGACCTGGTCGATGGTGGCGTCGCGGAGCGTTGCCGCGCCGAGGTTCGCGGCGGCGGCTTCACATGCCATGCGCCGCTCGGCGTAGGCGCTGTCCTCGAGCCGCCGGGCGACGCCGGTGTGGACGACCGCAACCGCGACCGACGCCGGTAGCGGGATCGCTTCGATATCGAGACTCCGACAGTCGAGAAGCAGCGCGTGATCGGCGCGCCCGAACACCGATGCCATCTGGTCCATCACGCCGCAGGGGAGACCCGTCGCCTGCTGTTCAGCCGTCTGCGCATCGAGCGCGAGGGCCCTTCCGTCGAGCGCCAGTCCGCCGATCTCGGCGGCCGCAATCGTGACGGCGACCGTGAACGCCGCGCTCGACGACAACCCAGAGCCGACCGGCACGGTTGACGTTACCTCCGCGTCGAAACCGATCGGTGACCGGCCCCGTTGGGCGAGGCCTCGCAACACCGCCGCGATCGAGCGGCCCCAGCGCGGTTCCGCGGATGCCGGTTCGGCGCTGCCGTCGGCCGGCAACTCCACGACACCCTCGATCGCATCCGATCGCGCCACGACCAACCCGTCGGTTCGCCCACGCGCGCGGATGACGACCTCGCGGTCGATGGCCATCGGTAGGCAGAGGCCGTCCTGGTAGTCGGTGTGGTCTCCGATCAGGTTGACGCGTCCGGGTGCGCGCACGACGAACACGACGCCGCTACCCGGCCCGGCTCGCACCTGCGGACCCGCGCACGACCCAGGCGGTCGGCTCGAGACCGGTACGGGCGCGGTACTCCTCCGTCGCGCGGTCGGCGATCGCACTGGACGACCCCACCGGGCCGAGCGCGACCACGCACCCGCCGAATCCTCCGCCGGTGAGGCGCGCGCCGTACGCGCCGGCTTCGACGAGGCACTCGACGAGCGCGTCGAGCTCGGGGATCGACACTTCCATGTCGTCGCGCGACGAGGCGTGGCTCGCGAGCATCAGCGGACCGAGCGCGTCGAGGTCTCGCCCCCGCAGCGCCTGCGCGAACGCACGCACTCGCTGCATCTCGGTGACGGCATGACGGCCGCGCGGGATCTCGCGCACCTGGTCGAGCGTCGCGTCGCGCAGCACCCGGAGTCCGAGCCGCGCGGCGACGGCCTCGCTCTCGGCGCGTCGCTGCGCGTACGGCGAGCCCTCGAGTGTGCGCGGGACGCCCGAGTGGACGACGAGCACCGACAACTCCGGTGGCAGCGGGAGGTGCTCGACGTCGAGCGTGCGGCAGTCGAGGAAGACCGCGTGGCCGGCGCGCCCGCACACCGACGTCATCTGATCCTGGATGCCGCACGGTACGCCGGTTGCGAGATGCTCGGCCCGTTGCGCCCCGCGCGCGAGCTCGCCGCCGTGCAGCGCGAACCCTGCCGCATCCGACAGCGCGAGCGCGCACGCGACCTCGACCGCCGCGCTCGACGACAACCCCGCGCCGACCGGAACGGTCGACGAGATCGCGAGCTCGACCCCGACCGGCGCGCGGCCGAGCTCGGCCAGGACGCGAGCGACTCCCGCAATCGCGCGGCCCCACTCGGGCCGCGTCGCGGGCGGATCGTTGCTCCCGTCGGCGGCGATGTCGACGGCGCCGTCGAAGGCGGCAGACCGAGCGATCACGCGACCGTCGTCGC
>JALYLU010000727.1 GCA_030774075.1 Actinomycetota bacterium
CGCGTACGGATACATGAGGTTGCGCCACCAGGCGAGCCGCGTCTGTGAGCATGCGGCGGATCTCTGCGTCGTCGGGCACGGAGCAAGTATGCCTTCGCCGCGCGAGCCGATCGGCAGTTATGGACGGAAGCGCGGCCATTTCGTTCTACCCTGCTCAACGTGGACGAACGACAGAGCCACTTCCTTTGGTGGCCCAAGCAGAGCGCAGTCCCGACCGGGCCGAACATCGGCGGCGAGCCGTTGATCGGCACTCGGCTCGCCTGGTGGCAGTGGCGGCAGCGCATTCGTACACGCTCGGTTTGCAACCTCCACCGGTGGTACCTACAACCCATCGTCTTCGGCCACAAACGCAACTGACACAGCAGCGCCCGATCGGCAGATATGGCGTCGCCGATAGTGAAGCGGGTCCGGTCTGGCGCGCGTCCGCCGCCTTGATGTCGCCGTAGCCTGTCATCCATGCGATGGGGGTTCATGGTCGTCGCGGCGCTCCTTACGACCGCTGCGTGTAGCGGCTCGACGCATAGCGCCAACGCGCCGCAGCACACATCGCCAACGTCAGCATCGACGGCGCCAGGGCACACGCGAGGGTGCGGCCAAGGTCAGGTCCTGGCGAGATACGTGATGCCGACGCCGACGCGTTTGACCTCGCGGCGTGTGCTCTCGGGTCGGCTCAGACTCGATCCGCCACGGCAAACGTTCCGACCCCGGACCACTGCGACACAAGCCTGGGATCGCTGGCTATCCCAACGTGTGCCATGCGAGAGCAGCGTTGTTCGCACGCTTTGTCCGCCCGCGCCACCCGGCGTATACGAGATCGTGCTCGCCACCACCGCGTGGGACGAAGGACACGGCTACGGCGTCGGCCGGGGAAACGCGGCTCGGGTCGCCTGGGTAGTCCTCTCCCACAACGATCCCGGCCTTCCCCCTACCGACACTGGACCGAATCGGGCAGCAAAACCGGCGTCGACGGCACCGACGCAGCGTTGCTTTTGGTGGGACACCTTCGACACCTTTGATGCCAACAACGGACGGCCCTTTGGCGGATCGGTGTCGGAGGGTTCGCCAAGACTGATGACGCGCGACGGGTACTGATCAAGGCGCGAGGTCCCCAACGACGCACTTCTCTTCGTTGCGATCACGAGGTGCCGCGACTCGCAGGTAGCGCATATTGCCCGATCGGGAGCGCATCTGCGAGCGCGGATCGGCAGATATTGCGCTACTGCGAGTTGAATCTGCGAGGGCGCGCGTGGCGTTTCGAAGTTGCGGTTCGCACTCATGGAGATGACACGAGAGTCGTGAGGAACCTGGCGAGTTCAGCAATGGGCATCGAGGGTTGCGTGGTTCGCGGACCGACCGTGGCGGACATGTACTGGGCTACGTATTCGAGGCCGGTCGGGGTCACGAAGACAGAGGAGCGATGTTGGCTGCCGTCGACGGTAACGAGTTCACCGCTTGGCGTCCGGTGGTAAGTAACTGGGCCCGGGCCGAGCCCGAAAGGCGACATCGGCTCCGGCTTTGAAAGCTGCACCCAGAAAAGGCCGAGCGTTTCCGTCCCGCCTGGGGCAGTGAAGCCGACGCGTGCGTTGCGCGTCCCGTCCGCGAACACGAGGTCGTGCGTATCGGTGATCTTGAAGCCCGCAGGCAGCAACGAGAGAGCCTTATGGGCTGTGGCTAGCGTTGTGGCTGAGGGCGGTAGAACAGTCGGAACAGACGGCGGAGGTAGCGCTCCTGAAGCTTTCGGCACATCCTGTGGCGGCACGAGCCAAGGCCCGCGGTAGGAGGTTGTGGTCGGAGTTGTGCTGGGCGACGTGCACTCCGAAGCGTGATCTGGGAGCGAGTCCCAGAACGAAGGAGACGAACCCGCTGGCCCCGCGGTCATGCCAGGGATGTCACCCGAGTGAGCGTCGACATCGAAGATTCCCCACGCGTACCCGTGGTCACCCATCGCAAAGCTCGGAGTCACAGATCCCCGGACCTCGACAGCCCAGAACTGGGTCTTCGCCGTCCAACTCGAGCTGTTGTAGGGGCTGGTGGTGGACTTGGCCCGCGAGGCCCGAAGCTCGGGCCAACTGACCAGCTTCGCCTGAGCGGTATCGCTCGGCGCGACTTCATTGGAGAGCTTCATGACACGCGCGATCGCAGCCTCGCGTGAGATCGGCACGCACCACCTGGACGGCACCGCCGTAGTAGTCGGCGAGACGTCGATGCGCGGGCTGCTCGATTTATGACCTAGGGACGCCGCCACGCCAACCGATGCGACGCACACCACGCCCGCGACGGCAACGATCGCCAGCGCTCGCCGTCGACGATGCCGACGAATACGTGTTCGGAGACCATCCACGCTGGTTGCGGGCGGCACGCTCGATAAGAGATCCCGTACCGCGTCCTCCAAGCGATTCATGTCGGCTCCTCCGCGACGTCAGGTTCGGCCAATATCTCGGCAAGGGAATGGCG
>JALYLU010000728.1 GCA_030774075.1 Actinomycetota bacterium
GTTGAACGCCTTGACGACGTTCGAGGTGGGCAGGCGCGAGGCGAGCATCTCGCTCGACGTGGTCGTGCCGTCGTCGAGTTCTGCGACATGGCCGTCGCGCGGCGCGTAGTAGTTCCCGGTGTCGATGACGACCTTGCCGGCGAGCGGGTCGACAGGGACCTGCTTGAACGACGTGAACGGGATCGCCACGATGACGATCTCCGCCGCGTTGCTCGCCGCCGTTGCCGTCGCTGCACTTGCTCGCGGTCCGAACGCCGCGACGAGTCCCGCGAGCGTCTCGGGACCGCGACTGTTACTCATCACGACGGTGTGGCCGGCCGCGATCGCCCGACGCGCGATTGCCTGGCCGACGTGGCCGCTCCCGATGAATCCGATAGTGGCCATTGTTGGCTCCTCTGTGTCGTTGACTTGCGGGTCGTGTCGCCGCGCGTGCCTGCGGATCGGCGCGCCGGGTCCCTCAGCTGCTCAGCTGTTGCGTGAGGGTGGTTTCGTCGAAGGTCTCCCAGTGTTCGACGATGAGCTTGTCTTCGACGCGAAAGCTGAAGGGCCGCGAAGTCGACTTTGACCGGCATCCCGGTACGGCGACCGGACCAACGCGTCGAGACGCTAGGCGGGTTCGGTCGGGAGGGCCAGGGGGAGGTCGAGCGTGACGTCGTTCACAACGATGCGCCAGGTGCCGTCGATCCGGGTCAGCGTCATTCGGTAATGCCCGATCTCGGCGAGGACGATCTCGCCTTGTCCGCCCGAGGCGTGGGCCGGCCAGCCGCCGTCGGGACGGAACGCGCCTCGCGCCTCATGGACCATGAACTGTGCGTCGACGGTCGCGGTGTCGCCGTCCACGCGCACGATGTGGTCGTGCGTCGTGTGGTGGGTTGCCACGCGCGGAGGCAGCGGTCCCACGACGTCGCGGACGGCGGCGGCGATCTCGTCACGGCCGACGAGCTCCAACACGACGGTCGCTGTCTCGACGCCGTCATGCCGAAGGATCTCGCGACCGTGCTCGGCGAACACGTCGGCGACCGCGGCGGCGTCGCGGGCGTCGACTGCCCTCGCGTACCGGGCCAGGACCTCGAGAATGTCGTCTCGTGTGTTGTTCATCAGCTTCTCCGGTGTGTCGTGGTCGGGGTTGGTCAGTGGCGGATGACGAGCTTGCCGAACTGCGCGGGCTGCCCGTATGACGCAAAGGCCGTTGGTGCCTCGTCGAAGTCGTGGACGTGATCGATCACGGGCCGCAGGTCCCAGGCCTCGGTCGCGCGCCCGAACGCTTCGAGGTCGTCGCGGCTGCCGACCCCGATCGTGCGCAATGCCGCTTGGCTGAGGAAGAGGTCGATGATGCTCAGGCCGGTCTCTGAGGGCGCGAGCATGCCGACGAGCGCGATCTCGCCGCCGATGGCGACGGCTTTGATCGACTCAGCGATCGCGGCGCCGCCGCCGATCTCGACGACTCGATCGACTCCTCGGCCGTCGGTGAGCTCGAGGACGCGGTCACCCCACTGCGGCTCGGTCGTGTAGTCGATCGTGGCGCTCGCGCCGAGCGTGCGCAGCCGCTCCGCCTTGGCTGCGCTTGACGTGGTCGCGATCACCCGCGCTCCCTTGGCGTGGGCGATCTGGATCGCGAAGAGCGAGACGCCACCGGAGCCCTGGGTGAGAACGGTGTCTCCCGGCTGAACACCGGCGAGCGCAGACCATGCGGTCAGCCCTGCGGTAGGCAGCGTCGAAGCCTCTTCGAACGACAGGTGCCCGGGCGCTCGCACCACGGCTTCCTGACTCACCACGACGTGCTCGGCGAGCCAGCCGTCGATGTCGACGCCGTACTGCAGGTCACGGCCTCGCCGGCGGCCGCCGTACCAGCTCGGTGAGAATGTGCTCGTCACGCGGTGACCGGGCGACACCCGGGTCACTCCGGCACCGACCGCTTCGATCTCACCCGATGCGTCTGAGAGCGCGATGCGTCCGGGCGTCAGCGGCCACGGGACTGCTCCGGTTGTGATCGCGATGTCACGGAAGTTCAGTGAGGTGGCCTTGATCCGGACGAGCACCTGTCCCGGGCCGGGGGTCGGCATGGGCGCTTCGGTGAGGGCCAGGCCCTCGGGTCCATCGAACGTGTTCTGGCGGTAGACGCGCATCGGTCTCTCCTGTGGTTGACCAAGCAAGCATTCCACCGCACGTGTGGATGTACGATACCCTGAGATCTCTATTTCCTGACCGAACGTCTACAATGGTGGATGAAGGGACCGCTATGGACCCGATCGACGACATCCTCGGCGCGATGCACGTGACCAGCTCGATGTACGTGCGCCTGCTCGCGCGCGGGGCCTGGGGCATCGAGTTCGGGTCCAAGGAGCAGGCCCGCCTGGTGGTGATCGCCCGCGGCGCCTGCCTGCTGGAGTCCGGGTCCGGCTCCGAGCCGCTCGCCCTCGTGGCCGGTGACGCGTTCATCGTCCAGACCGGGG
>JALYLU010000729.1:0-1133 GCA_030774075.1 Actinomycetota bacterium
CCTCAGCAGCCCCGAGGCGAAGAAGACGAAGCATCCCCTCGAAGTCAGTATGGGTCGCGACATCGCCGGTCGCGCGGTGTTCGCCAACCTCGCGACGTTTCCGCATGTACTCATCGCCGGTCAGACCGGCGCGGGCAAGTCGAGCTGCATCAACAGCATCGTCACGTCGATCCTCATGCGCACGACGCCCGACGAGGTACGACTCATCCTGGTCGACCCCAAGCGGGTCGAGCTCGGGCAGTACAACAACGTGCCCCATCTGCTCACCGAGGTCGTCACGAGCCCGAAGAAGGCGGCCAACGCGCTCGACTGGGCCGTGCGCGAGATGGAGATGCGCTACGACCTCCTCGCCGACATCGGAGTGCGCGACATCACGGGCTACAACGCGATGTACGACCGGGGCGACATCCCGACGCCCGACGACCCCGACCCCGACACGGGCAAGGCCTACGAACGTCTGCCGTTCATCGTCGTCGTGGTCGACGAGCTCGCCGACTTGATGATGGTCGCGGCGCGCGACGTCGAGACGAGCATCTGCCGTCTTGCCCAGATGGCGCGCGCGGTCGGCATCCACCTGGTGATCGCGACGCAACGCCCGTCGGTCGACATCATCACCGGCGTGATCAAAGCGAACATCCCGAGCCGGCTCGCCTTCAGCGTGAGCACTCTCGCCGACTCGCGCGTGATCCTCGATCAGCCGGGTGCGGAGAAGCTGATCGGCAAGGGCGACATGCTGCTCCTGAACGCGTCGTCGAGCCGCGCCGACCGCATCCAGGGCGCATGGGTCGACGAGGACTGCGTGCGCAAGGTGGTCGCGCACTGGAAGCGCCAGGTCGTGCAGCCGCAGTACGTCGAAGGGGTCCAGGGTGCGGACGCACCGGGCGGTCGGTCCCGATCCGACTCGGACGAGACCGACGAGCTGCTCGTCGAGGCGATGGAGCTGGTCGTGGCGAGCGGACTCGGTTCGACCAGCATGCTGCAACGCAAACTGCGGGTCGGCTTCGCCCGAGCGGGGCGTCTCATGGATCTGCTCGAGCGACGGGGCGTCGTCGGTCCGTCCGAGGGATCGAAGGCCCGCTCGGTACTCATGAGCGTCGAGGAGCTCGAAGAGCTCAAAGAACGAAGCTGAGGGC
>JALYLU010000729.1:1143-2445 GCA_030774075.1 Actinomycetota bacterium
CCCCCCTCCAGCTCCTTGACGAGTGCGCTACGCGGCTCGGACCTTCGGGGTGTGCTCGCCGAGCGTCTCGTCGGCCATTGCCCGGTCGTGCGTCAACCAACCGAACAGCGCCCGCCACGGCACGCTCATACCGGCCACGACAAAGCCCGTGACCCACACGCCGACCGTGTCGTTGCGGATCCCGATGCCGAAGCCCCGGAAGAGCGAGTAGTCGATCAGCACGGTTGCGCCGACGCCGATCACGAACGTGGCCAGCGAACGCAGATTGCGTAGCTGCGGGACCGCGTCAGTGAGAAAGTCGACGAGCTTCAACGTCGCGAGTGCGAGTAACGCGACGATCGCGAAGTCGTACATCTGCCACCTCCAGGTGGTTTGCGGACGGCTCCATGCCGTCCCGCACCTCCGACCGACGAGCGCCGAAAAAGGTGACATGTTGCATTTCTCTTTGTCGCCTTCGCTGCTCGGCGGGATACCCGCCTCGCGGACGCTCAGGACTCCGGCCAGTTCGCTGCGCTCACGGCGTGTTGCTTTGTCGCCTTCACGCGTGGCCTTGTCGCCTTCGCTGCTCGGCGGGCGCGTGCGACGCGGCGACTAAATTCTGCCGTCGGCTTCGAGGTCGTCGAGGCGGGTGCGCAGCTCCTCGAGCAGTCCGGCCGCGGCCGAGAGGTGCTCTTCGACGCGGGCGACGTAGGCATGCGGCGAGTCGTCGCTGACCTCGTCGTCGACGTCGATCTCGTTGACGACCGCGGCCGCGAACTCGCTTTGGTCCTCGGGCACCAACACGACGCCGCGGCGGTCGTCGGTGGAACCCGACCACTCGATCATCACGGGCACGCTCGCAGTCTCGAGGCGGCGGCGCAGCACCTGGGCCTGGATCTTCGGCCACTCGCCCAGCTCGACGAGGCCGTCACCGTCCTCATCGTCGTCGATCTCGTTCCCGTCTGTGAGATGGGCCGGGCGCTCGGTCACGAGCGCGACGCGGCAGTCGGCGCAGCGACTCGTTCCGACTCGATACTCGGATCCGCACGATGGGCACCACAGGCTCGGTTCGTCCACGGCCGGCGAGTGTACGGGGGAGCGTCGGTACGATGGCGGGAATGCCGGACGACTCGACGACAGGGAAGCGATTTCACGTCGAGACGCTCGGCTGCCCGAAGAACGCGGTCGACTCCGACAAGGTCGTCGCCTCACTGCTCGCGGACGGTCTGACCCCCGCAGCATCCGCGGCCGAGGCCGACCTGGTCGTCGTGAATACGTGCGCCTTCATCGAGGCGGCGCGTCGGGAGTCGATCGACGTCGCGC
>JALYLU010000730.1 GCA_030774075.1 Actinomycetota bacterium
CTGCGGATCGTCGCCAACTACGGCGTCGGCGTCGACAACATCGACCTGGAAGCGGCTCGCGCGCGCAACGTGCTCGTCGCGAACACGCCGGACGTGCTGACCGAGACGACGGCGGAGCTTGCGATTGCGCTCACGCTCGCGTTGCTCCGTCGCGTCGCGGAGGGAGATCGTTTCCTGCGCCGGCGCGAGCAGTGGTCGTTCTCGCTCGAGTTCATGCTGGGCGAGAGCCTGCGCGGCAAGACGTTCGGCGTGATCGGCCCAGGGCGCATCGGCCGCGCGACCGCGCGGCTCGCCGAGGCGCTCGGCGCGAGGCCGGTCTACGCCGGGCGCGGCGACGACCTCCACGCGCTCGTGGGCAGGGCCGACGTCGTCAGCCTGCACTGCCCGCTCAATGCGGACACGTTCCACCTGATCGACCGCGAGGCGCTCGAGAGGATGCGGCCGTCGGCCGTGCTCGTGAATACCGCTCGCGGGCCGATCGTCGACGAAGGTGCGCTGGTCGTCGCATTACGGGATGGCGTGATCGCAGGTGCCGCGCTCGATGTCTACGAGCGCGAGCCGAGGATCAGGGACGAGTTGCTGTCGCTGGAGAACGTCGTCTTGACGCCGCACCTCGGTAGCGCGACGAGAGAGACGCGCGGAGCGATGGGCATGCTCGCCGTTTCCGCGTTGCACACCACGCTCATCGACGGGCGCACGCCGCCCAACGTCGTTTAGGAGACGCGGTCCGGCGAATGCTCAGCCCGCGGTTGCGGCGGTGCGATCGCTCAGATGGCGAGCATGTCCGAGGAGGTAGGCGCGGGCGATCAGCTCGGCGCGGCTGTGCACACCGAACTTGCCGAGCAGGTTCTGGATGTGCGTCGCCACCGTCTTCTGGCTGATTGTGAGCTGCGCCGCGATCTCTTTCTGCCCACGGCCCTCGACGAGAAGGTCGAGAATTTCGATCTCCCGCCGCGTGAGCTGAAGGCCGGTGGGATCTCCGGCTGAGAGGTCCCGCGCGATCGCCTTGCGGTTTACGAACCGCCGCACCCTGGCGACCAGCTCGTCGGGGTCGAAAGGCTTGACGATAAAGTCGTCAGCGCCGAGGAGCAGGCCCGCGACCCTGTCGAGAGACTCGGTGCGGAGGCCGGAAAGGAAGAAGATCGGCAGCTCGTCACCTCGCTCGCTCCGCAGCTCCCGGCAAACCTCGTAGCCGGTCATATCGGGCAGGCCCACCTCGAGGACGACGAGCGCCACGCCGTTCGCACGCACAGTTTCGAGTACTGCGGAGCCGGTGCTTACCTCGACCGTCTCGAATCCGGCACGGTTGAGCGCAGACGCCGCGAGAGCACGTTCGCTCGCGTCGCCGTCCGCAATGACAATTGCACCTATCTTCCGATCCACCGCAGCCCATCCTCCCTTTCCCCTTATCAGTTCATACAGCAAATCACGCATTTGATCAAGATCCCACCACCTGTCGAAACCTCGGTACGGCGCCCGCGTCTGCTCCGCGCCTACCGAAGACTGGGCGCCCCGAGTCCACCTCGAGGCAAGGTTCGCGCCGGGGCCTGGACTCGACGCTGCTGGACCTTCGGCTAGTGCGAACGCCTACGTGGTCGCTTGCGCGACTACGTGACTTGCTGTATTTCTTAGCTCGGGAATTGGTGTAGCCGTACCGCACCGGGGGCTATCAGGTGCGGATCGAACTGGGAACTGGGGGAGGACGGGGTTATGGGGGCAAGGGTGCGTTTGGCTCGGCGTCGCTTTCTGGCGGCGGCCGTCTTGGCGCTCGCGGGCGCGACCGTGTTTTTGGTGTCGGGTGCTTTCGTCGCTGGGGCGGCGAACCCATGCGCTGGGAACGTTCTCGCTGGTAGCAACTTCGAGATCGACACCGATGCGAACCTGAAGGTCGACGGACCGGCCGATTGCATCGACTGGCTCGTCGGCGGGACGGGCACTCCCCTCCGGGCGGGCGTGCTGACCAAGGACGACAAGCCGAGCGGAGCAACCGACGACTCGTTCGGCCAGGGCTCGAAAGAGGACGACCCCAACCCGACCATCGTCACCGGCTCGATCCCACCGAACAAGAGCGATCTGAAGACATTCGGCGCCTACGCGGAGGTGACGACGACCAGCAAGTTCCTCGAGCTGTTCTGGTCGCGCGTCCAGGACCCGTCGGGCACCACGAACATGGACTTCGAGCTGAACCAGAAGTTCTGCGATCCGGCGGCGATCCCCACGAACTGCGCCAACAACGGCGTCGGCGTCACACCCGAAACGCCGCTCCGGACGATCGGCGACAAGCTGATCACCTACGACCTTGCCCAGGGCGGTGTCACGCCGACGATCTCGATCCGCACGTGGACGGGTGCGGCATGGGGCCCGGCGACAGACATCACGGCGTCAGGTGAGGCGCTTGGCTCTGTGAACACTTCGACGATCGCGGCCGCGGACAGCGGCGG
>JALYLU010000731.1 GCA_030774075.1 Actinomycetota bacterium
CATCGGTGCCGATCGTCGCTTGCGCGCCGAAGCCGAAGGCGAAGGCGGGACTGCGGCGGCTTTTCGGCCACCTTGCCGCGTGCTTCATACCATGGTATTACTAAAGTATGAAAGTTGCGCTCTCAATTCCAGATGACCTCTTCGAAACAGCTGAGTCGCTCTGCAAGCGGCTCGGCGTCTCGCGCAGTCGACTGTACGCGACCGCTCTCGCCGAGTTCCTGGCCAAGCACCGCGGCCGCAAGATCACTCAACGCCTCGACGCCGTCTACGTGAGCGAGGACAGCCGAGTTGACTCCGCCACCCGGCGCATGCAGAAGCGGTCGCTCGCGACCAAGTCGTGGTAGTCGAGCGTGGTCAGATCTGGTGGGCCGACCTCGGCGAACCGGACGGCTCGGAACCTGGATTCCGTCGGCCACTACTGATTGTTCAGAACGACGCGTTTAACCGAAGCCGGCTCCGCACGACTCTCGCCGTTGTACTGACCTCGAACCTGCGGCTACTTGATGCCCCGGGTAACGTCCTACTTTCGGCGAAAGCCTCGGGCCTACCCAAGGACTCGGTCGCGAATGTCTCCCAAGTCATCACGATCGACCGAGATTTCCTTACTGAACGCGCCGGCAGCATCCGCGGCGCGCTGCTCGGTGACGTCGACGCCGGTCTGCGCCTCGTCCTTGCCCTGTAGTGTCAATCAAGCTGGTTAACGACCGTGCCGCCGCTAGTGTCGCGAAATCGTTGCGTGGTTCACAGCCAACGTCGCACGCGCTGCCCGTACAGGGCGTATGCATCACCAAACGCCTCAGCCAGATATCGTTCCTCTCGCCGAATGACGAGCCCGAACAGCGCAATGAGAACGACTGGGAACAGCACAAGCGGCCAGGCGACATTGAACAGCAGTGCGAGGCCCACATACAAAGCGCTCAACCCAACGTACATCGGATTGCGTGAAAATCGATAAGGACCGGATGTCACCAAACGGCGCGCGGGATGGTTTGGGATGATGGCGGTGCGAGCTCGGAAGAACACCAGGAGGCCCCAGCCGGCAAGAAACAGTCCGGCAATCACTCCAAGCCAGCCGGTGAATACCAATAAAGCGCGCAAGCCGTCGGCGGCTACCGGGATGCGCCAACCCCAGCGCTCCAGTGCGAGACCTGCGAGGAAACCTGCGACGAACAGAAACGGCGGAGGGAAGGGGACACCAGGATGCCGCGGGCGAGAGCTGTCACGTGCGTCCTGTTCTGGCATTATGGCCTGACTCCGGCGCTCGAAGCAGCATACGCCACTGTGCCTGTGCTCGGTGCAACCTCCGCAGAGGCAAGGTTGGCTTGCGACCCGGCATTTCCGGTACGTCGAGGTCGCTTCGGCGCTGAAGAGCTACTTGCGCCCCTGATTGTACTGCCCGCATGCTATTCCCCTCCATCACCAGACGCACGTCAATGAACGGACGCGTGGATGAATGCGTTTGCAAGCGAAACCCGACAGCTGTTGGGCCGGTCCGTTTCATTGTCGAGATCGTCGCCCCGTCGGCGTGGAAGACGCTTGGGCCGGTGGAGCGCGTCGCACAGCCTGACGCTCCGGGCTCCCACCACCACACGCCGTGCTGGTCGAGTGGGTCCACCGCAATACAAAGACCCAAGCTCCCGAGGCCGACCTCGATGGGGGTGACCGTCACAAGATAGCGAGGAAGGTGACCTTGCGAGGGCGAAATGGATCGGCAGGCCGTCAATAAAAAGGCGAGAACCAAGAGGACTCCGCCACGACCCAACCGCATTACGATGTGCAGCACGTTCCCCCCGGCCCGCGGGCCGCGTCGTGGGGGAGCCTGACGCCATGGGTAACGGCTCCCTCGTCCGTGTGCAGAAGCTGGGCGAAGATCACTTTGCTTTGGCGTCCCGCGACTCTCACGTCAAACTGCTCGGCCGCGAGGGCCGGTATCGGCTTGCCCTGAGCCGCGACGACTTGCACATCGATGGTCAGGAGCCGGGTGGCGTGCGAATCACAGCGCTAAGCAATGGTCCTGCAGAATATCCTGCCCGAGATAACTCGATAATCCGGGGTCATTCGGCTGTCGAAACTGCAACTCGGTCTGGACCGAGTGAGGGCCCGCGTCCCAAAAAAAGGGCGATGATCCTTCGACCATCGCCCGCCTTCGCCGAGGCTTCGGCGGGCAAGCCCGCCGAGCATTGGCAACGTCGTCCGTATTCCGAATCGCGAATCGCGAATCGCGAGTCGCGAAACGCGAACCGCGATTACTCGATATCGTCCCTCGTGAACGCCTCTTCGGGTTCCACGAAGTACTCCATCTCGCGCTCCAGCTCGAGCTCCTCCGGCGTCGGCGGCGGCGGCGGCGGCTCGTCCGCCGGGATCCGCACGTGCCGGTAGTACTCGAAGCCGGTCCCCGCCGGGATCAGCCGGCCCATCGTGACGTTCTCCTTCAGGC
>JALYLU010000732.1 GCA_030774075.1 Actinomycetota bacterium
GCTCATTTCACTTATCCCTGCCGCGATCGACTCGGGACGGGGCTCGAACGGGCCCGACCCTTTCGTCCGCCGCCGCGCAACCGAGCTGTGCCCGGGAAGGTAGCCGCGCCTATGGTGTCTTGTCGCCGGGGAACCGGGTTTCGGAAGCCTCCGACGCTCGTCCATCGCAGCCGTTATGCGCGTACCTCCTTCACGTTCACTTTCGAAGCGCTCGAACCGCAAGCGAATGCCATGCAACCTGGCCGATCAGGGTTGAAGCCCGAGCTGCGAGGCTCGCCCGGGTGTCGCCCGAGAGAACGAGGAGGTGGTCGGTGGCCGAGTCGCCTGGTGGATCGCTAGCGACCCGCCCATTGCACTTCTTCTGGCTGGCCGACTGTTCCGGCTCGATGGCGGCGGGTGGCAAGATCCAGGCGCTGAACAACGCAATCCGTGAAACGATCCCGCACCTGCGCGACGTGGCCGCCGAGAACCCGTACGCCGAGATGCTTGTGCGCTGCGCCGCGTTCTCGACGGGTGCGCGTTGGCATATGCGCACCACGCCGGTCGACGCGTTGGAATGGATGGAGCTCAAGTCCGAGGGTTTCACCGATCTCGGCGCCGCGCTCGACCTGGTCGCGGCAGAGCTGAGGGTGCCGCCGATGCCCGAGCGGGCGCTGCCGCCCGCGATGGTGCTCATCTCCGACGGCCAGCCGACCGACGACTTCGAGAGCGCGCTCGAAGACCTTCTCGCATTGCCGTGGGGAATGCGCGCAGTGCGACTCGCGGTCGCGATCGGACACGACGCCGACCTGGGCGTACTGGAGCAGTTCATCGCGCGTGACGACGTTCGGCCGCTGACTGCCAACAACCCCGAACAACTCGTCGGCATGATCCGATGGGCTTCGACAGTCGCCTCGCGACTCGCATCGGAACCGATGAGCCATGCGAGCGAGGAGCTCGCGGTGCCGATCCCAGAAGCGCGGATTCGAGACGATGCCGACGTCATCTGGTAACGAATCGCGCTACCGCGTGATGTCCGCATCGGTCAGGGGCTCCTCACACGATCGCGACGGACGACCGAATGAGGACGCGGTTGCCGTCGCAGTCGGAACGAGCACGCCGGTCGAACTCGTCGTCGCATTGAGCGACGGCCACGGGAGCCGCGAGTGCTTTCGCAGCGACGTCGGGTCTCGCATCGCAGTCGAGACCGCGACCGACCTGTGTTCCAGGGTGTCTCCCGCGGCCTTCGAGCACTCGGGGAAGACCCCCCAACCTGCGGTACTGCGCCTCGCCAGCGCGCTCTCGACCGAGTGGGCCACGCGCGTCCAATCGCATCTCGTGCAGAATCCGGTCGCGGACGGCGAGCTCGAAAGTTTCACGGGCGGCCGGGCGCGTCATGAAGCCGATCCGCTGCGCGCGTACGGTGCGACCCTGTTGTGCGGGCTGTTCAGCGGCGATCGAGCCCTTTTCCTCCAGCTCGGCGACGGCGACATCGTCGTCACGCGCACCGATGGCACCGTATTTTCGCCCATCGAGGTCGATCCCGCCCTCGTCGGCGGCGAGACCACGTCGCTCTGTCTTCCGGACGCGGCGAGACACGTGCGTTCTGCGCTCTGCGATTTGGCGGCAGAGCGATGCGCCTTCGCGTTCCTCGCGACCGACGGATACGGCAACGCCTTCGCCGAAGGCGACTGGCGCGCGCAGGTCGGACGTGACTTCGCCCTCCACCTTCGCGAGCACGGTGTGGAATGGGTTGAGGAGCGGCTGCCGGACTGGCTCGCCGAATCGGCGGCCATCGGAGGAGACGACGTATCGCTGGCGTTGATCGTCGGACCTGAACCGGGGATGGCGTCGGCTGCCGGCGGCGCGGCGCAGATCGCCACTACCCAACAGTCCGCGCTTGCTGATGCAGCGTGGTCGGAAGAGGCGACCGAGCGCACGCCGTTGATCGCGAGCGCGATTCCGGTATCCGCGGTGCCATCCCGGCGCCGGTTGCGGATCGGGTTGCTGGCCGCGCTGGTCGTCCTCGTCGCGGTCGCCGGAGCCTTCTTCGCGCTCCGAGATTCCGGCGGTGCCGGGGGCGGTCGCGCGTCGGATCGGCTCGACGCGCTGCCGGTTCCCAGCACCGGCACGGGAAACGCACTGCAAACCGCACCGACGACGACCACCACGACGACCACGACGACCACGACGACCACGACCACGACCACGACGACTACGACCACCGCGACGACCATTCCTCCGGCCACGTCGCCCACGGTCAAGTTGCCGGTCACGTCGCCGACGGTCAAGTTGCCGACGGCCTCGACGACGGCTCCCTGAGGATTCGCTACGAGCGCGCCGCGACGATGTCGGCGATGATCCGACCGAAGTCGATCTGGGTTGCCGGCTCGATCGTCACGGCCCGACCCGGCGGCACCTCGACCTGATCACCTCGGCTGGTGGCCACCTGCCACG
>JALYLU010000733.1 GCA_030774075.1 Actinomycetota bacterium
GCGGTCACGAGATCGACACCCAGGGCGACTCGTTCTTCGTTGCCTTCGCAAGTGCCCGAGACGCGCTTCTGGCGGCCGTCGAAGGCCAGTTGGCGCTCTCGTCTCATCCCTGGCCCGAAGGCGTCCAGATCAGGGTGCGGATGGGACTGCACACCGGTCAGGCCGTCTTGGGCGGCGGCCGTTACACCGGGCTCGCAGTGCACAGGGCTGCGAGGATCGGAGCCGCCGGACACGGTGGGCAGATACTCGTCTCGCAGGCAACCCAGACACTCCTCGAGGACGAGGAGGAGGACCTGCACGTCTTCCTGCGCGACCTCGGCGAGCAGCGCCTGAAGGACCTCGATCGCGCGGTTCGGCTCTACCAGGCTGTCGCGGAAGGCCTGCCCGCTTCGTTCCCGCCGCTGCGTCCCGAGGCCGAACTGGCCCAGGCCGCAGCCGCGGCGATCCGGCCGCCGCCGCTCTGGCGTCGCCCTGTGATCGTCGTCGCCGCGCTCGCTCTGTTATGCGTCCTTGCCGTCGGTGTGTTCCTGGGCACCCGAGGTTCGTCCGGTGGCCTGGGTGGAGTCACACCGAACCACGTCGGCGTTATCGATCCGAAGACGAACCGGATAGTCGCCGAGATCGCCGTCGGGATCAGGCCTGGCCCGGTGGCTGCAGATCGCCGGGCGGTCTGGGTCGGCAACCTTCAAGATCGCTCGCTGACGAAGATCGATGCACGGCAGCGGTCAAGGGAGGCAACCATCTCGCTCGACAACCGCACGCCGACGGGAATCGCCGTCGACGTGGACGCCGTCTGGGTCGCGTACGGCCTGCGTGGACAGCTCTCGCGTGTCGATCCTCAGTTCAATCAGGTGGCGAGCCCGATCGACGTTGCGGGCAGCACCTTCGGCTCTCAGAACGGAGCAGTAGCCGTGGGGGCCGGCTCGGTCTGGGCGGTGTTTGGCGACTCGACCCTTGCGCGCGTCGAGCCGAAGACCGCTCGCGTCGTCGGGTCGGTGACCGTAGGTTCCCTTCCGACCGCGCTCGTCTTTGGCGGCGGCTCACTCTGGGTGGTCAACGGCGGTGATGCGACCGTGGACCGTTTCAACCCGGCGACGTTCGAGTCGGGTCCGACCCTGACCAAGAGCGTCGGCGGACGGGCCGCAGGCATCGCGTTCGGCGAGGGGGCTGTGTGGGTGGCCAACACAGCCGACGACACCGTTACGAGGATCGACCCGAGCACGGGATCCACGACCACGATTGCCGTCGGCGACGGTCCGGTCGCAGTCGCCGTGGGCGCCGGCTCGGTCTGGGTCGCGAACGCGTCCGGAGCAACGGTTTCTCGCATCGACCCGGTGACGAACGACGTGGTGCACACCATCCGGCTGGGCAGCGCACCCTCTGGAATTGCGTTTGCGGACGGCGCCGTCTGGGTTGCGGCGCAGACGCGTTAGACCCGGGGTACGGGGTTGCCTAGTTGAGACAGATGGTGGTCAGATCGAGCACAGGCCGCAGAACTTTGCAGCCCACCCGCTTCGAAACGAGCGTCGACTCGCTGAGGAAACCGAGCGCCGCGAGTGGTGCGGCGTCACGCGCGAGCTCGACGTCGAGCTTCCCATAGGCGCGATAACGACTGGCGCCCTGCAGTCGAGCGGCTTGCCGCATGAGCGTGTCGTATTTGGTCGACTCGAAGCGGGCGAGGTTCGTGCTCCCGATGAACCTCTTGTCGAACAGGACGTTGATGTAGCCGTACGGGTCGACCACGTCCGTCCAGAGGACGAGAGAGATGTCCCACGGCTCGTCGCGAAGGCCGAGCTTGCCCAAATACCCCGAGGACGTAATGTGGAACGGGATCGGCTTGAGCTCCACGTCGAGACCGATCTCGGCGAGCTGCGCCTTTGCGGCCTGTGCGACCGCAAGCGGCGGCGGAAAGTTGGGCACGTAGAACGTCGCCTTCCCGCCTCGAAGGTTCCCGCGAGCAAGCTTCCGCGCCTCCGTGACGTTCGCGTGGTCGAGCGGATAGATGTTGGCATTCCGAAAGCCCGGCAGGTCGGGCGGCAGGTACTGGTCCGTGAGGCGGTCGGTGACGATGCTGCTGACGGCGCTGATGATGGCCCGCCGGTTCAGGGCCATGTTCACGGCCCGTCGCAGCTTCGGATTGTTCTTGAACAGCGGCCGCGACGAGTTGAAGACCAGCATCCGCAGCGAGTAGCCGGGTTTGATGAAGAACTGCGACTTGTTGATGCCGTACTTCGCAACCAGTCCGCGGCCCGGCTCCAATGCGACCGGCCCCAACACGTAACCCCAGTCGGCTTCGTCGCGCTCGATTCGGTCGAGCACCTCCTGTTGCGTGGACGACGTCAGGTCGACGTCGAACCCGTCGACGTGATGTGGTCGCTTGCCGGCGTAGTAGGGGTTCCGCCGGATCGTTATGCGCTCACCCGGCCGATAGTCAGC
>JALYLU010000734.1 GCA_030774075.1 Actinomycetota bacterium
GGTGCTCGTTCAAGGTGTCGGCAGTGTCGGCGCGGCGCTGGCGGACATGCTCGCCCGCGACGGCGCTGTAGTGCTCGTCGCGGATGTCGACAATGAGAAAGCGCAGGCGATCGCGTCGTCGGTAGGCGGTTCCGCCGTCGAGGCGGGTCAGGCGATTGCCACCGAGTGTGACGTCTATGCGCCCTGCGCTCTCGGCGCGACGCTGAGCGCGGAAAGCGTTCCGCAGCTCCGTTGCCGGATCGTCGCCGGGTCCGCGAACAACCAGCTTGCACAACCGGAGGCAGCTGATCTTCTTCGTGCTGCCGGGATCCTCTACGCGCCGGATTACGTCATCAATGCGGGCGGCGCGATCGCGATCAACTTCCTCGAGCTGAACGGGCGGAGCCAGGCCGACGTCGATGCTGCGTTAGTCCGGATCGGCGAGACGCTGACCAAGATCTACGCCCAGGCCGATACCGAGGGCATCACGACGGCCGCGGCGGCGGATGCGCTAGCCGCTTCGCGCTTGACCTAGCGAGCCCGTCGCGCCGATCGCAATCTGCGGCAGCGCGTCCGGGTCGAGCCAGCGCAGAACATGAATGAGCGCGGGGCGCCGCAAGCTGATGCAGCCGCTCGTCGCCTTGCCGATCTGAACGTGGAGAAAGATCCCGGAGCCGCGTCCGCGTGCGACGGGGTGCATGTTGTAGTCGACCACCGCGAAATGGGCATATGCGCGAGGCGACGTCGACAGGTCAGGTGTCGTCACCTTGAACGGTGGCCTCCGTCCACAGCCGATGCGCTGGAACGTGTTGTACGCGGGTGACTTCGAGTCCTCGACCCACCAGTCGCCGCAGCGCAGACGGACGTAGGGGTAGGAGACCCCGGGGCTCGGCGAATTGCCGTACATCTTCCCGCCGATCGGAAACGTGCCGGCGGGCGTCGAGCCATCGCCCTCGCGCTTGTTCTTGCGCACTCCGTTTCTGCCGACACGCGCCGTGTAGGGACCGCCGGCCGGAGTCCAGCAGCCGTCGACGCGGAGGATCCAGGTTCGGGCGGTCGCGTAGGTCGCGTGCGAAGTCGCGGCCTCGATCGTGATCAGTTGCCGCGAGGCGGCGGGAGCGGGGGCAGCGAGCTCGTTCGCGAGGTTCGGCGGACAGGACGCGGCCCCGACCGCGAGCGTCGCGAGCTGGACTGCGAGGAGCATCTCGGAACGTTATCCGCGCCGACCTCACTTTCCTTAGGCTTGTTCCATGCAGTCGCTGGTTGAGCTGAGAGAGCGTCATCGTGGGCCGGTCATCAACCCGACCGACCGCGGCTTCGACGTCGCGCGCGCGACGTTCAACGGGATGATCGAGCGACACCCGGAATTGATCGTGCGGCCACTCGATGTCGCAGACGTCGTGACAGCTCTACGTTTCGCGCGCGACGTGGATCTGCCGGTCGCCGTGCGCGGAGGAGGCCACGGTGTCGCGGGTCATTGCGTAGGCGACGGAAGTCTCGTCGTCGACCTGCGCCTGATGCGCGAGGTCGTAGTCGATCCGGAGGCGCAGACGGCGGTTTGCGGTGGAGGGGCGCTCTGGGAGGACCTCGACACACCCAGCCAGCGGCACGGCCTGGCTACGCCGGGCGGAACGTTCGGCGACACCGGCATCGCAGGCTTGACGTTGGGTGGCGGTATCGGGCACCTGACGCCGACACATGGTCTCACCCTCGACAATCTGCTCCGCGCGACGGTGGTCACGGCCGATGGGAGCGTGCTCACCGCGAGCGAAAGCGAGAATTCGGATCTCTTCTGGGCGCTCCGTGGCGGCGGGGGTAACTTCGGGATCGTCGTCGAGTTCACCTTCCAGCTCCACCACGTCGGGCTTCTGCTCGGTGGGCATCTCGACTATCGGTTCGAGGACGCGCCTGCGGTGTTGCCGGTGTGGCGGGACGTCATGGCGAATGCGCCTGACAGTCTCGCGAGTTTTGGCCAGATCTATCGCGACGCTGTCACCGGTGATGGGCTCGTCACCGCCTCGATCGCCTGGATCGGCGACCTCGACGAAGGGCGCAAGGCGATTCGCGAGCTCACGGACGGCCTGTCGCCTGTCACGAATAGCGTCAGGCCGATGTACTACTGCGAGCTCCAGGAGCTTTACGCCCGCATGCCGTTCGGCCTGCGGAACTACTGGTCGGGAAGATTTCTTGGCGAGCTTCCTGATGAACTGCTCGCTCTCACGAGCGAACAGTTCATCGAGCTGGGAACCGTCGGCGGGGTTCTGTTCGAGCCGCTGCACGGAGCGCCGACCCGCGTTGCTTCCGATGCGACTGCGTTCGCCGGACGAGAAGCGCACTGGAACGCGACCTTCATCAACGTCTGGACCGATCCCGAAGAGGACGAGAGTCAGATCGAGACCGCCCGCGCGTACTCGAGGGCGCTGGAGCCGTGGAAGATCGGCGGCGGTTACCTCA
>JALYLU010000735.1 GCA_030774075.1 Actinomycetota bacterium
GGTCGACACCGTTCGACCAGTCCTCGGCCGTCTTCTCGATGTGCGGAAGCGCACCCTCGAGCTCGAGCGACATCTCCGCGACCGCGTGCTGGAGCATCGGGTGGTGCGCCAGCGTCTGTCCGCCGAGTGCGATCGACGTGCGCTTCTCGAGTCCGGCGACGGCAAGGTCCATGGCGCGCTGCGCGATCGCGAGGTAGACGCTCGAGAACGTCGGTTCCGCCCACGCGAAGATGCCGAGGACGAACTGATCCGCGCCCGCGAAGCCGGCCGGGACGACTCGAGCAATGTAGCGGTCGGGCACGAATGCGCCATCGAGCACCGTGTCGTCACTACGTGTCGCGCGCATGCCCAGCGTGTCCCATGTCTCGTTGATGACGTAGCCCTCCGTCGAGCGCGGCATGAAGGCATGCACGATCTTGGGATTGGCCGGGTCGGTCGTGTCCATGGCGTGGAGTCCGAGCCGGGTCCAGACGGGGCTCAGCGACCCGAAGATCTTGTGGCCGGTGAAGCGGTAGCCGCCGTCGACCGGTTCGGCCTTGCTCGTCGACAACAGCAGCGGGAGGTCGTTGCCGGCCTCGCCGTGCCCCGCCGCGAACACCTCGCCCGCCGCGGCTTCCTCGAGCAGCCAGGTGAGCGAGCGGTCGCCGCTCCGATAGAGATCGGCGGCGACTCCGGTCCAGTAGACGTGCATGTTGGTGGCGATGGCCGTCGCGGGCGCGTGGTACGCCAGCCGCGCGGTCTCGCGGCACACCTCTGCGAGCGACAGCCCGAGCCCTCCGAGCTCCACCGGGACGGCCATGAGGAGGTATCCGGAGGCCCGCAGCTCCTCGAAGTCCTCGTGGAAGAAGCGGTTGTCACGGTCGTACTCGGGTGCGCGGCGAGCGCACCGGTCGAGGATGTCCTGAGTCAGTACATCGGGGGTCGTGATGACGGTCATGACCGGGTCCTTTCGTCCAGAGGCGAGGCGTCGCTCACAAGTTCGAAGGTACAGCGCGACGTTCGATCTGTCCTCCGTACCGATACGGATATCGGCTACGGAGCCGCGGGTTGCGCGAACTGGTCGGCGGTCCGCACGAGCTCGACCCGTGAGCGAACGCCGAGCTTGGCGTAGGCGTTGGTGAGGTGCGTCTCGACGGTCCGGCGTCCGATGAAGAGGCGCTCACCGATCTCGCGCGTCGCCAAGCCCTCGATCGCGAGCCGTGCCACCTCGAGCTCGCGCGACGTCAACGCCCCCGGGCCCGAGGTCGCGGTGCGGGCGCGCCGGCCCCGGGGGCCCAGCCGGTCGAGTAACTGGAGACAAGCCTCGCGCCGCGCACCGGCGTCGCACGCCGCGAACACGGCCGTCGCGGCCGTCCAGCGGTCGATCGCAGCCTGGTTGTCGCTGCCGACCAGCGCCCGTCCGGCGATGACGAGCACGCGCGCGTAGTGCAGGTTCCAGCCGCATCGGCCGAGCTCGGTGCCCGCCTCGTCGAGTGCCTCGGTGTCGACGTGCCCTCCGGCGCACAATGCGGTCGCCGCGCGCGAAGCCGTGTCCAGCGCGCCGAGTGGCGCGCCGTCCGCGTCACCCAGCCGGTCGAGCAACTCGTCGACCGTCGCGGCGGTTTGCTGATCGGAGGCCTCGAGGGCCACGTCGGCGAGGTCGAACAGCGCAATGCGCGCGTACAGGCCCGAGCCGGTGTCGACCATGCGGCGGCTTGCGGCGGTGAGCTGCAACGTCGCCGCGACGAGATCGTGACGACTCCACTCGCGGATCCCGAATGCCCAGGTGGCCTGGTCGCTGTGCGTCCACCAGTCTCCTCGCCTCGTCGCGGCCAGCAGCTCGTACAGGAGGTTCATCTGCACGGTGTCACCGACTTCGGCGGCGGCGACCGTGGCGACCGCGACTCCCATCATCCGACGCTGGCTCGTCTCGGTCGCGCCCATGCCCACCGACTGCCTCATCGCCGCGACCGCGTCGTGCAAGTCACCGGCGAGCCAGTGGACCGTGGCGGCGAAGTCGGGAAGCAGCGTGTCGAGGTACGCGGGGTTGGCGGCGACCGCCTCGGCGAGCGCCGTCCGTGCCTCGGGGATCCGTCCGAGCAGCGCGAGCGCGTAGCCCTGCTGCGCGAGCAAGTACGTGATCCGATACGGGCGGCCTTCGCGGCGCGCCAACGCGAGCCCGCGCTGCATGAGCTCCAGCGATTCCGACACCCGGCCGGAGAGCTGCAATGCAAAGTTGAGCGAACAGATTGCCTGCAACATCACGGGCCCGTCATCGAGCGCTTCGGCATCGGCGAGCACTTGGCGGGCAATGCGCTCGTGCGCGCCGAGGTCCCCGGCGATCGCGCGGAGGTAGCCCATTTCGTTCGCGGCAAGCAACGCGCGTCGTGCCTCGCCCGCGGCTTCGAACAATGCTTGCGCCTCGGTGACGAGCGAGATCGCGGCCTCGA
>JALYLU010000736.1 GCA_030774075.1 Actinomycetota bacterium
CAAGCAGCTGCGCGGGCGTGTTCGACAGAGGCGGCCCGGAGCGCAAGACTCTCGGCTCTCGACCACTAAGGAGAATCGAATGGCTGATTACCTCGTGACGGCTTCGTACTCATCCGAGGGTGTGAAGGGCGTCTTGAAGAACGGTGGTACCGCGCGGGCAGAAGCAGTGAGCAAGGCAGTTCAGGGGCTCGGCGGCAAGATGCACAGTTTCCACTTCGCATTCGGTGGTGACGATGCCATCGTGATGATCGAGTTGCCCGACAATGTCGCGGCTGCGGCGCTCGGCCTGGCGGTGGCGTCGACGGGTCTGGCGTCGGTGAAGACGACCGTGCTGCTCACGCCGGCAGAGATCGACGAAGCCGCGAAGCGTCAGGTCGCGTACACGCCGCCTGGCAAGTAGCGACCGCATACAAAGACGCCCACGTCGCGCCCCGCCGACCTGCCCCAGAACAAGAACACGTATCCCCGAATCTCGCGCCCGCGGCGTCCCGGTACGCCGGCTGGGGGACCACTATTCGGTCCGTCAGGGTCAGGCGTGCTTGCTCTCGCGACCGCACCGGGTGCCCGCTTTGGGACGGTCATGCCCAGCCCGAGGAGGCGGGGAGGGGAGCGTCAATCGACCCAACGACTTCACGTTCGCACCTTCATCCGACTACCGGGGCGTCAACTTCCCGAAGCTCGTGGATCGGCAGATGCTGCCGATCGGTACTCGCTCGACGCGCCGATCGAGTACCGAACGGCGGCGTTATGGCGCGCCGCGATGCCGAGTCGCGACGCTGTCTGACGCGCGACACTTTGCTCGTGTCAGCCAGCGACATGTCATGGAACAATGCGAACTTCAGGCTTCAAGCCGCTCTGACACACGATCCCGCGCTGCAGGGGCAGCAGACTGGTAACAAGGGATCGTGGCTCGTCGTCGTCGAGCCAGGTTGCGTCCTCAACGCGGCGAGCCTGGCAGAAATCGAGAACGCTTGCAGGATTCGCTCGATCGAGATCGTCCAGGGCGTGACGCCAAAGGCGGAGTTGGAGCGCGCTCGCAAGGCCGTCGAAGCAGCGATGCAACGCGTCGAACGGCCCGCGAACTTCAAAGGCTTGCGCATTCTCACCGATTGGGCACGCGGGAAGATTCGCCTCGTCGGTGACGTCGAGTACGGTCGAGTGGTTGCGGCCGAAGCGGGCGTGGAGGCGCTCGTGGTCGTCGTAGACGGTTGGATCAGACGGCTCTGATCGGCGCCGATCAGGCAGACATGGCGCAGTGAAGTCTTCTTGCTCAGATCCGGCTCGACGAATCGCCGCTTTACTCGGATGAGCGCTGATCCCGTCTCGATGGCGGGGGAGCGGCAGTGCGCAACGCGGCGACGAGTGTTCGTCCGCAGCCTGATCTGTTCAGCATGTCCTGGTCACGAGCGAGTGCCGATCTCGTTGGCGCGACCCCCGTCCAGAGGCGGACGAGCGTCACACCCGCCGCGGCGTAGTAGATCCACTTCGGCGCGCCGATAAAGGCGAAGCAGAAACCGTAGAGCGCGACCGCCTCGGCGAACGCGATCCGCAGGAAGAAGCGGGTGCGATATGTACCCGCAAGAGTTGCGTCGGTCGCACAGTCGAGCGGCTTCTCGATCACGCGCTCGCCGATCAGGCTGACGATCGCCAACGCAATCAGTATCGGTAACCATGGAACGAGAGAACCGCCTTGGAGTCGCATCGGCGCCAGGGCGATCCCGATGAGCACGAGCGTCACGGGGAACGAGATGAACACCCGCCGTAACGCGAGGAGCCCGTCACCGGTACCGCGGCTGCGCAGGTACCACGGACCGGCGCCGGGAATCAGAAACACGAACATCGACGGACCATGCGGCCAACCGGGATCGTCGTTCGGTGTCATCGATCAACGCTACGCAACAGTCGCTGCTCGTGTCGCCCACCGATCAAGAACCGCTTGGTCGGACCGACCCCGTTGTCGCGCTCCTTCGGCTTCAGTCCAGCAGTACCAATCAGGCAGTTATGGCGCGCCGCATCGCTCCTCGCGAGGCTTGCCCGCTCTTGGACGGGTTCTGCGAGCGCCCAGGGGCAGATCGGCGCTACGGCGGACAGAATCCGGCTCGACGACGACCTGACTCGCAGATCGCCCGAGTGATCCTCGACCGAGAAGCGATCCGTGATGCACCTTCGCTACTTGTTGGCGAACGCGCTCAGAGGCAAGACTCGTCTCGTGACCACCGGTGATCATCTGCATGACGTTCTCACCGGCCAGCATGTAACCATCCTTCAAACCAGCCGCGACACTGACGGCAAGCTCCTCCAACTGGAAGTGCGCCTCGATCCCGGTGGCTGGGTCCCACTGCACGTACACGTTCGACAAGACGAGCGCGTCGAGGTGCTCGAAGGTTCGTTGACAGTTCGTGTGGCAGGCAAGGAGCAGG
>JALYLU010000737.1 GCA_030774075.1 Actinomycetota bacterium
ATTACGAGCACCTGCGCGAGGTCAACCCGGCGATCGTGATGGTGTCGACGTGCCTCACCGGCCAGGACGGGCCGATGGCTTCCTTCGCCGGCTACGACGACCTCGCCGCCGCGCTCGCGCAGGCTGGCCGTGGTGCCGGCGGCCGGATGCTCGCGCTCGCCGACACATACACCGGTCGCAAACCGGGCGGGAACTACTCGAACGAGACCGCAGCCCTGTACGCGATTGGTTGTGTCGACGCGCCGGCTCCGCCAACGGTGACGGCCGTACAGCAGCTCGCAGCGCGCGCCGCGCGCGTCGCGCCCCATTTCGGGGCGTCGACCGTCTGGCTCGGATTGCCGTGCACCTTCTGGCCGGTGCCGGCCGAGGGCAGGGCGGCGCCCATCCATGCGGCGGGCGCACCGCCGATCGTCGTCGTCGGCACGACGCACGATCCGGCCACGCCGTATTCGTGGGCGCAGTCCCTCGCCTCGGAGCTGCGGTCGGGGCGGCTGCTGACCTCCGAGGCCGCGAGCCACACGTCGTACGGACGCGGCGACGAGTGCGTCGACGGCCACGTCGACCGGTACCTCCTCGAGCTCGCCGTACCCGAGCCCGGAACGCGCTGCGCGTGATCGCGTGTTTCGTCGAAGCGATCATGGAGAGCGCGCGCTCGTAGACTGCCCGCTTCGTGGAGCTGCGCTACTCGGACGCCGACGAATCGTTTCGCGCGGAGCTGCACGCGTGGCTCGACGTGGTACTGCCGACACTGGCGCCGCAGCCGCCGCGCGACGCGTGGGTCGAACGACGCAAGTGGGACACCGACTGGCAGCGACGTCTCTTCGACGCCGGCTACGCCGGTCTGCACTGGCCCAAGGAGTACGGCGGCCGCGGCGCTTCTCCGACCGAGCAGCTGATCTTCTACGAGGAGACGGCACGCGCTCGGGCACCGTACGTCGGCGTCAACTTCGTGGGCACCCTGCACGCGGGACCGACCCTCATCGAGGAGGGAACCGACGAGCAGAAGGCCGCGCACCTGCCGCGGATCCTGTGCGGCGACGAGGTGTGGTGCCAAGGGTTCTCGGAGCCCGGTGCCGGCTCCGACCTCGCGTCGCTGCGCACGCGCGCCGATCGCGACGGCGACGACTACGTGCTGAACGGCCAGAAGATCTGGTGCTCGTTCGGCCAGGTCGCCGACGTCGGTGAGTTCCTGGTTCGCACCGATCCCGACGCGCCGAAGAACCGTGGCATCTCGTGGCTCATCCTGCCGATGGACCTGCCCGGCATCGAGGTGCGCCCGCTCAAGACCGTGCTCGGGAGCTCCGAGTTCGCCGAGGTCTTCCTCACCGACGTGCGCGTCCCCGCCGCGAACCGGGTCGGCGCCGAGAACGACGGCTGGCGGGTCACCAACGTCACCTTGAAGTACGAACGTGGCACCGCGTTCGTGAGCGAGCTCGTCGATTCCATTCGCCTCTGCGAGGACCTGGCGCGACGCAAGGCACCCGACGCGATCGACCGCAACACCGAGGTCGATCTGGGTCGTTGCATCGCCGAGTTCGACGCGCTGTGGGCGCTCACGAAGCGCAACGTCTCGCAGTCGACGCGCGGTGCGCCCGGACCCGGAGCGATGGTGATGAAGCTCGCGTACTCCGAGGCGCGTCAACGCTTCGGCGAAGTGTGTCTCCGCGCGCTGTATCGCGACGCGCTGCACGTCGACGACAACGAATACGTGGAGGAGCGGTTGCGCACGCTGGCCCTCCCGATCGCGGCGGGATCGTCGCAGATCCAGCGCAACATCATCGGTGAGCGCGTGCTCGGCCTGCCTCGGGAACCACGGTAAATGGACCTCGATCTGTCCGACGACCAGGTCGCGCTGCGCGACGGCATCGCCGCGATGCTCACCGCGCGCGTCCCGATGGATCGCGTGCGCGCTGGGTTCGATCGCGCGCTGTTCGACGAGCTGGCCGCGGCGGGCGTGTTCTCGTTGCGCGCCGACGGATTCTCGTGGGCCGACTGCGTCGTCGTCTTCGAACAGTTGGGTCGGTACTGCGTGCCCGGGCCGCTCGTCCCGTCGCTGCTGCTCGGCGACGGCCGGGTCGCGGGCGCCGCGATCGAATCCCGGCCGATCTGGATCGAGCATCTCGACCACGTCGACGTGCTGTTGGTCGGCGGAAGCGGACGAATGCGCGCCGTCGACCCCCGGGCCGTCGAGGCCGAGCGGTCGCCCTGGCCCCTCGATCCCTGCACACCGGTCGCGCGCGCGGAGCGGCTACCGGAGGGGACGCCCGTCGACGCCGGCCCGGTCCGCGTCCACTGGGAGCTCGCGGGTGCGACCCTCACCGCGGCGTTCCAGCTCGGACTCGCCGATCGGCTCACCGAGCTCGCGGTCGCGTACGCCAAGGAGCGGGTGCAGTTCGACCGGCCGATCGGCTCGTTCC
>JALYLU010000738.1 GCA_030774075.1 Actinomycetota bacterium
ACGTCATCGCCGGAACGACGTCATCGCCGGAACGACGTCATCGCCGGAACGACGTCATCGCCGGAACGACGTCATCGCCGGAACGACGTCATCGCCGGAACGACGTCATCGCCGGAACGACGTCGCGCATGAATCGCTCGACGGTGTCGGGTGTACCGAAGTCGGAGAACTGGCACACGAATCCTTCGACGTCGCGCTCGACATCGCACGAGAGCGCGGCCGCCACCTCGTGAGCGGTTCCCGCGATCACACCGCCCCATGAGCCGAAGCGACGCTGGGTCGTCGCGATCGTCTCGTCACGATCGGCCGCGCTCGCCGCGAGGCCGATCGGATGCTGCACCGACACGCGCGCTCGTCCCGCGAGCGGGCGGAGCTCGTCGAGGCGGTCGAGCGCGTAGCCGGGGCAGTTCCACCAGTCGGCGAAGCGTTCGACGAGTGGCATCGTGAGCTTCGGCCCGCCCCCGCCGATGTGCACGGGCACGCGAGATTGCGCGGGCACCGGTCGTCCGGTCGCGCCTTGCAGCGTGAAGTGGTCTCCCGCGAAGTCGAAGGGTTCGCCCGAAAACATGAGCTCGACGATCTCGAGCGTCTCCCGCAACCGCGATGCCCGGATCGACGCCGGTTGGGGTCCGAAGCCGAACGTGCGTAGCTCGTCGGGCACCGATCCCCAACCGATGCCGAGCTCGAGCCGTCCGTTCGAGATGACGTCGAAGGATGCGGCCGTCTTGGCAAGCAACACCGGGTGGCGGAACGGGTCGCACAGGACGAGATGACCGATGCGGATCGTGGATGTCCGCGCCGCGAGCGCGGTCGCGACGGTCCATCCTTCGAACGTGTCCATCTCCCGCGCCATCGGCGCGGCGAAGTGGTCCATCAACCACACCGAATCGAAGCCGGCGGCTTCGGCCGCGAGCGTGCGTTCGAGGATCCGGTCGAAGCTCATGCGGATCTGGGGGAGGTACAAGCCGAACCAGGAGAGCGCCACGCGAGTCTGACGCTAGCGTCGTCGTCCGATGGATCTCCAAGGCGCGCGCGCGATCGTCACCGGTGGCGCGAGCGGTATCGGCGCGGCGTGCGTCGCGCAATTGCGCGAGGCGGGTGCGCGCGTCGTCTCCCTCGACCTGGTCGATGCGCCGGAAGCCGACGGGTCGGTGCGCGCCGACGTCGGCGACGAAGATGCCGTCGTCGCCGGCGTGAGCGACGCCGTCGCGCAACTCGGAGGTCTCGACGTCGCCGTTCTGAGCGCGGGAGTGGGCGGCAGCGCCGCGTTGCTCGACATGTCGACGCAGGAGTGGGATCGCGTGTTGAACGTCAACCTGCGCGGCGCCTTCGTCAGCCTGCGTGAATGCGCTCGCGCGATGACCGGCGGTGGCGCGATCGTGGCGGTGACGAGCATCTCGGGATTCCTGAGTGAGCGCCTCATGGCGCACTACTCCGTCTCGAAGGCCGGTCTCGCGCAGCTCGTGCGCTCGGCGGCGCGTGAGCTCGGCGCGCGCGCCATCCGCGTGAACGCGGTCGCGCCGGGGACCACGGATACACCCATGTTCGCCGCGACCGAGCGCCTTCCCGGATATCGCGAGCGGGTCGCGGAACGCGCCGCCCTCGGTCGCATTGGCACCGCGGCCGAGATCGCGCAGGTCGTCGTCGCGCTGTGCCGGCTCGACTGGGTAACCGGTCAAATCGTCGCGGCCGACGGCGGAGTCTCGTTGCACAGCCCGATAGATCCACAGGAGTCCCTCGAAGGGAACGGCCGCTGATGGCGCGTGTCCACCACAGCGCGATCGTCGTGCGCGATGTCGAAACATCGTTGCGCTTCTGGCGCGACGGCGTCGGCTTCGAGGTGACGATGGACATGAAGTTCGACGGCGACTGGAGCACGCTGTTCGGTGCGCCGACGAATCGCCTGCGGTCGATCTTCCTCGGCGACCTCGCCCGTTCCGACGCCGGGATCGTCGAGCTGGTGCAGTTCGCCGAAGGATCCCCCGCACCACCGGCCGCACCCGCGACCGGCCCCGGATTCTTCCTCCTGTCGTGCTACGTCGACGTGGACGCAGTGCTCGCCCGGCTCCGGGCGCTCGGTCTCGGAGGAGAGCCGCGCCGGATCGTCGTCCCCGGCCCGGGAGGCGAGACGACAGCGCAGCGACCGGAGGGGAGCGGAGCGTGGAGTCGACCCGTAAAGGGCGACGTGAAGATGGCAACGGTCGTTGATCCCGACGGTGTGCTCGTCGAGCTCATCGGAGTCCTGACGTCGTGACGCTCGAAGTGCCGTGACGATAAAAGCCGTCGTGTTCGACTTCGACGGCCTGATCCTCGACACGGAGGGTCCGGTCTTCACCGCCTGGCGGGAGGAATTCGAAGCGTACGGCTGCCCACCGTTGACGGTCGAAGAGTGGGCGGACGAGATCGGGACCACGGG
>JALYLU010000739.1 GCA_030774075.1 Actinomycetota bacterium
CGTTTCTCCTGATGAGGGGGTATTCATGTCGGCGATCGAGTTGACGGCTGCTGATGAGGCACGCGTTGAGGAGTTCGCGGGGGTGCTGTTCGGCGCGTGTCTGGCGACGATGGAGCTCGCGAACGTCGAGTTGGGTGTCCGACTCGGTCTCTATGAGGCGCTCGCGGGGGCGGGACTAGTGACGGCGGCGGAGCTCGCGGGTCGCGCTGGTATCGCGCCGCGCTACGCGCGTGAGTGGCTCGAGCAGCAGGCGGTGGCGGGCGTCGTCGAGGTCGACGACACGGCGAAGCCCCCGGATGAGCGGCGGTTCGAGTTGTCGAATGCGCATGCACATGTGCTGCTCGACGACGATAGTGAAGCGTGCATGAAGCCGTGCGCGGCGGTCGTGCCATGGGTGGCGAAGGCGATCGAGATCATGGTCGATGAGTTCCGTCAGGGAACGGGCGCGGCGTTCGGGTTGTTTGATCTCCACGACGTCCAGGCTGCGTTCACACGTCCGGTGTTCGTGAATCATCTGACCCAGAACTGGCTGCCCGCGTTGCCCGACATACAAGCGAAGTTGGATGCAGGCGCGCACGTGCGGGTCGCCGAGGTTGGCTGCGGTGAGGGTCTCGCCGCAATCACGATTGCCCGCGCGTACCCGAACGCGGAAGTCGACGGTTACGACCTCGATGGCGCTTCCATCGCGGCGGCGCAGCAGGCCGCGGCCGACGCCGGCGTGGCCGATCGTGCCCGGTTCGAGTTGCGTGACGCCGCGGATCCGACGATCAAAGGCGACTACGACCTCGTCATGGCCATCGAAATGCTTCACGACGTGCCCGACCCCGTCGGAATCCTGCGCACGATGCGATCGCTCGCCGGCCCGGATGGGACGGTGCTGGTGGTCGACGAACGAACCGAAGAGTCCTTCACCGTGCCGACCAACGAGATGGAACGCTTCTTCTATTCGTTCAGCACCCTGCATTGCCTCGCGGTCAGCATGCAGAACGGCGGAGTGGGTACGGGCACGGTGATACGACCCGACACGATGCGCCGCTACGCGACAGGGGCAGGATTCACGACCGTCGAGGCACTCGATGTCGAGCATCCACAGTTCGTGCTGTACCGACTGACCTGACGCTCCGTCACGCCGACGGAGCACACGCCCACAACGCCCCAGGAGCGCGCACACCAACCGGGCGAAGCCACACACAACGACCCGATGAACTGTCCCATAACACGCGCCCCCGAATCTCGCGCGTGGGGTATCACCGAACGCCGGCACCGGGGCGTTCGCGGACTCGCAGTTCGGCTCTGACGAGCGCACCGAGTATGCCGGTCCTGGGTGACTCGGGACACACGGGCGGTCTACCGTCGTCGGGGTGGTGAAGCGTCTGGTCGCAACCAACGACGAACGCCGGGAGGTGTGTCGGGCCGCGCTGGCAGGTATCGCTGCGGAATCGTTGGATGACGTCACGGTCGAGTTGCGGCCGCGCAAGGACCGACACTTTCCGTTCCCGGCAGATGTGTTCATTGAACTGGGCGCGGATGCGCTGCGCTTGGCGGGCGCAACTCGCGCGTCGCCGGTCAACCTCAATGACTTCTCCGAGCGGTACTTGGCGGAATACGAGTTGCGGGGCAATACCGCACGCCAGAAGATCGCGGCGGCGGCGCACTTGGTCGTCGCCGCGCACGGGGGCGTCGTACCCGACTACTTCGGTGCGGCGGGCTGGTGGCAAGTGCAGGATCTGTGGTCGTTCGCGCTGTTGGCGCTCGTTGGGATGGTGCGGGTCGCGGCTGAGCGTACCGGGCGACCGTGCACCGACATTTGTGCGGAACTGGCAGCCGCGCATGATTTCAGCGTGTGAAGGCACCATGACCGCACCGGTCGTGCCCGACTGACGAGTCCTGTTCGCATGTTCGCATGTCGTGGCCTGCGGGGTGCGACCGCGGCGACGATCGCGAGCGCGTCGATCGGCACGTCGACGCTCGCACAGTTGGTCAAGGAATGGTCGGGAACAGACGCACTCGAATGGTCCTACCGACGATCCGCGGAGCGAGGGTTCGCTGGTTCTCCCAGTTGCTGAGGAGAACCAACATGACCACTGTTGACCTGCTGTCACTGACCGTTGATTCCGTCGCCCGTACCGACGCCTTCGATGAAGCCGAGCTGGCCGCGGCTGCGTTCCTGGCCCGCTACAACAGCCGGACGCTGGACGCCTACCGACACGATCTGCGCACGTTCTTCCAATGGGCCGCCGACGTCGGACTTGCCGTCCTTGAGGCGACCCGCCCCCACATCGAGCTCTACCGCACGGCGCTCGAAGCGCGCGGACTCGCGGCTTCGACGATCGACCGGCACCTCTCAACCGTCTGCGGCTTCTACCGGTTCGCGCACATCGACGGCCGGATCGCATCGAACCCGGCCCAGTAT
>JALYLU010000740.1:0-1960 GCA_030774075.1 Actinomycetota bacterium
CGACAAGCGCCTGAGCCTTGGCGGTGTTGCGGCTCATGAGCTCGATGGTGTGGCCGTGCTTCGTCGCCCGGGTGCCGATGGCGGTGGCCATGTTGCCCGAGCCGATGATGCTGATGGTTGTCACGACGTGTGTTCCTTTGGTTGTGTATGGATCGGGTCTGCCCCGAGTTCGGTTGCCGGCTTCGGACGGGGTCGGCAGCGACGTAGCGGCCGTGCATGTTGTCGAAGGCTTTGATGACACGTGACCCGGGAGCCAACGAGGCGACCAACTCGCTGCGTCCGATGTCGAGGTGCTGTGCGACGAAGGGAGTCACGCTTGCCCACTGGTTGTGGCGTCCACAAGAATCCTCCCTCGCGGGTAGGCAGGCTGCGCGGCGCCTCGCGCACGTCCTTCCAGGGCACGGCGAGCACCACCAAGTCCGCGGCACCTGCCTCGTCGACGGTCCCGGCGGACGCGAGTGATCCGAATGCTTCGACGACCGAGCCAAGGGTGTGGGCACCGCGGCTGTTTCTGAACACGACATCGTGACCGGCCTTCACGACATGACCGACACCGCTCGCGAGAGCGTTCTCGCTCCGATCATTCCGAACTTCAAGGTTGTTCCTCTGTGACTGGGGCTTGCGCGAGCGTCCCGTCGGCGGACCGCCGAGCGTTCACGAGTGTTCAAGCGGCACGTTTTGTGAGGCGATTTGGTTGACGTGTCTACCCTTGTCCGTCTCTGTTGAAACGTCAACCATCAGTAGTCTTGGCGCGTGCCTGCGGAACCGAAATGGCTCGACGGCAATGAAGACCGCGCTTGGCGGACCTTCGTGCACGCGCACCACCAACTCGAACTGCACGTGCAACGGCATCTGCTCCAAGATTCTGGACTGACCGGAGCGGACTACGAAGTTCTGGCGGTGCTTTCGGAGCATCCCACGGGGCGCATGCCGGCGGGGGAACTCTGCGCGCTGCTGCTCTGGGAGAAGAGTCGACTTTCCCACCAGGTTCGGCGCATGCAAACGCGCAGGCTGATCGTCCGCGAACCCAACCCCGCCGATGCACGCAGCGTCATGATCCGCCTACTTCCCGCTGGACGCCGCACCATTGAGAGTGCGGCACCCGCGCATGTCGAGCACGTCCGCCAGCACTTCATCGAACTGTTCACCCCCGCCGAACTGGAAACCCTCACCGCCCTGAACGAACGAGTGATGCGCCACCTCGCCGAGCAGCCCTTCGCGGGGGAATCCCGTCGCGACGAGCGCGGAGCATAAGGAGCACGCCATGGAACAGGACCACAGCATCTCCCAGCTGAGCGGCGAGGAGATCAGACGTCGGCTGATATCTGGCACTTCAGACAGTTCACATCACTGCTGACGCTGAGCTCCGTTGAACAACTCCGGCCGACCGTGGAGCCTGTCGAACTGATGAACCCGATCATCCTGCTGATCTCAGACACGAACGCGGACCTGTTGTCGGCCGAGTTCGGGCGCTACTGCCGCGATTACGACATCCGTCTCGCACGTTCCGCGTCCGAAGCCACCACGATCGCCGAACAGATCGCCAACGCCGATCATCCGCTCGCGCTGATGGTCGCCGACACTGCGCTGTGGGCCGCCACCGACCCCGCCGACCCGATCACCGCTGTCGCACAGGTCCTTCGCCACTTGCGCCAACTCGTGCGCACCGCCAAGGCACTGGTCGTCGCCCCGGTCGACCGCTACACCGCCGACCACGCCCACCTGAGCGCGAGCCACTCGAACGGCACGCTGGACGCGTTCTTGCTGCTGCCCCGCGGCGCTCGCGACGAGGAGTTCCACGCCGCGGTCACCGATCTGCTCTCGGACTGGGGGTCGACGGTGCCCGATCCCGAGGCCGAAGCGGTGCGCATCGTCGGTGATCCCGACGACCCGGCGGTGCTGTCGATGCGCGATCTGCTGGTCCGCACCGGGATGCCCCATCGAATCCACCGGCCCGAGT
>JALYLU010000740.1:1970-2410 GCA_030774075.1 Actinomycetota bacterium
TACGGCGGGCCGTTCACGCTTCCGCTCGCCGACGTGCTGACCAAAGGCGTGATCGCGCCCACATCGACCAAGGACCTCGCGGCTGCGTTGTGGGCACAGTTCGACGAGATCGACCAAACCGCCGTGTTCGACCTGTGCATCATCGGCGCCGGACCGGCCGGCCTCGCCGCCGCCGTGTACGGCGCCTCCGAAGGGCTCACCACGATCGTGCTCGAGGCCGAAGCGATCGGCGGACAAGCCGGGATGAGCTCGATGATCCGCAACTACCTCGGCTTCCCACGCGGGATCTCCGGCATGCGATTGGCACAGCGGGCGCGGATGCAGGCGCTGTGGTTCGGCGCCGAGTTCATCGTCGGCTGGGACGTCACCGGCCTCACCCTGGCCGATGGCGAGGCTCCCCACCTCGTGCACACCGACGGCGGCGACGTGCGCGCCCGCGC
>JALYLU010000741.1 GCA_030774075.1 Actinomycetota bacterium
CCCCCGGGATCGGTCGCCGTGTTGACCCCCAATCTGACCCCCACGACTTCTTTCAACGAATCCACGGCGGGAAACCGCGGTCACCGCGACCGCGTTGATGCGCTTGAACGCCGGTCCCGCATCCCTCGCACGGGACGACGGGCCCAGAGCTGTGATTCCAAAGGCGGCCGAATCGAAACTCCTCGGCGCGTGGCCGCCACTGTTCGTCTGGGTCTTCCATTGCCTCGAGGAGCGATCCATGTCTCGGTGTGTCGTCGCTACGCTGCTCTTGCATGAGAGCTAACCCCTTTCATGCCATGCCCCCGGCGGTTCGCGCCGCGCGGGGGCTTTCTATGTCGTGAGTCTGCCCGACCCGGGCGACGCGTGAAGGCAGTGGACTACCCACGCTTGGGTAGTTCGATACCCACTACTGCGTCCTATCGCCGACCCATGTAGGACGACGACCCCGTCAGTGGTTGCTCCTCGGCGGCGCCAAAGTCCCGGACGAACGTAATCTGATCCCGGTTGATGTAGACCGTCGTGCCGCTTTGCTCTTTCGCCTCGATGAAGCCGTGGTCAGCGTTGTCGCGTGGGCCTAGGCGACCAATCTCGTGCTCGATCACCACGTTCGAGTCACCGAGAAAATGGACCTCGAGCTTATTTGCCATCGCTGTCACCTCCTGATGCGCTCCGCCGCGGCATGCTACGTCTGACCCCCAATCTGACCCCCAAGCCGATGCCGGTGGGTGCATGGTGATGCACGTCCTTGCGTAGTAGACGGAACAAATGCGGGGGTGTGCATCCCCGTGCAGACCGTGGGTCCATCTTGAAAACCGCTGAGGGCGCAAGCTCTCCGTGAGTTCGAATCTCACCCCCTCCGCAGGATCCTCAGGGAATCAGCGGCGGGCTCGCAGCGTGGCCTCGATCTCGTCGAGGTGCTCGCGACGGTGGTCGGCGCGGACCGCGTTAATCGGGCTGTCGGGATCGCGGGGCCAAAGCCGGTCCAGGGCCAGTTTCGCCACTCGCGCGTCCGTCTGCTCGGCGATCCGCAGGGCCAGCTGCGCGGCCTCCCTCGGCGCGATCGCGTGGATCAGCGGACGGGTCGTGTCGTTGAGCCAGTCGCCCTCGGGCTCGGCGTCCCCCGGCGCCCAGGGTTCGCCGCGATCGATCTTCTCGGCGAGGACCAGGACGCGGATGTCCCAGTACGCGAGGTGACCGAGCACGCCGGCGACGGTCCAGTACTCGTTCACGGGAACGGTGAGGGCGTCGTCGCCCACCCTTTTGACGAGCGCGCGCAGACGCTCGCGCTCGCGGGTGTTCGCATCGATGTAGGAGCGATCGTCGGCCATCTGTCGTCGCTATGCGCGGCCGGCGTAAGCCTTCGCGACGTCGCCGATGATCGCGGCGAGCTCCTTGGGGCGCGACCACATCGGCCAGTGGCTTGTCGGCAGGTCGACCCAGGTCACGTTGCGCAGCTCGGCCAGACCGCCCAGCCACGTCTGGCCCTCCTTGACGGCGTCCTTGTACTGCGCGGATGTGTACCCCGTGCACACGACCGTGGTCGGCACGTCGAGGCGCGCGTCGTTGGTCAGCTTGGCCGCCCCGCGCAGTGCGGCGCCCGGCTCGGGAATGGCCCGCCGCCGGAACGTCTCGAGCTGCTCCTTGGTGAGCCCGTCGAGGTTCTCGTCTGCCGCGAGCTTCTCCAGCGAGGGCATTGGCTTCTCGACCGCGTCGAAGTCGGCGTCGAGCGCGCCCGTCGCTGGGCCGGTGTCGACGTAAACCATCGCCGCGAGCTGCTTAGGGATGCGGTCGGTGACCGCATACCCGGGTGCCCCGGCGCCGCTGTGCACGGCTAGCACGACGGGACGCCCCGCCGCAGTCACCGCGTCGCAGATCGCGTCGACATGGTCGGCGAACGTGATCGCGGAACGGTCGGCGTCAGCCGACTCGAGACCGGGCAGCGTCAGCGCGGTGACGTCCTGGCCGCCGGCACGCAACGCGGCGGCGACCTCGTCCCACGCCCACGCGCCTATCCAGAACCCGGGAACCAATACGATCGGGGCGGCAGCCATTCCCCCGACCCTAGCGCGGGCAGCGACATCGTGCATCCAGCCGCGCTGCAGCGCGACCGCTCGATCTAGTCGGCCGCCCTGATTTCTACGTGGTCGACGAGATCGCCGGGTGCGGCGAAGTACTCCTCCCGGCCGCCGCTCGCCTCGCGCATCGTCACGACCGCACTCGACACAGAGACATCTCCTTATTCACGTAGCCGCGGGGCCTGACCAGAGCGTATTGGCGCGTTTCAGGAATACCGACGGGTGCTTCGAATCCCGTCCGGGGTATGCTCCCCGCGGCCCGGGGGAGGACGCGCGCTTCCACAGATAGCGACCCGGACCTTCGCGCGTCGGTGTGAGCGTGGC
>JALYLU010000742.1 GCA_030774075.1 Actinomycetota bacterium
GCCTGATACCGCAGTGCCGCCTCGGCGCGCTTGTAGTCGGTGAGGTCGCGCAGGATCACCTGGAACGCGTCCGCGCCTTCCCAGCGGGTGAGCACGCTCACCGACTCGACCGTCCACGGCGAACCATCGAGCCGCATCAGCGTCGCCTCGGCGGGTTCGGAGACGGGCGCGTCCTCGGAGAGCTGCGCGATCCGTTCGAGCGTCGGACCGATCGAGTCGGCATGTACGAAATCGATGATCGAACGCCCGACCACCTCGCCGACCACCCGCGCGCCGACGAGCTCGATTCCCGCGCGGTTTGCGTACACGATCGTGCCCGCCTGGTGCACGACGATCCCGTCGGGGCTCAGGTCGACCAACTGCCGGTAGCGATCGATGAGCTCCCGGAGGCTCGACTCGACGCGGTGCCGGTCGCTGATGTCGACGACCAGGCCGGCGCAGCCCACGATCCGGCCGCCTTCCCGGACCTGGCGCGCCCGGACCAAGAAGTGCTGTTGCTCGCCCGATGTGCCTTCGAGCGTCTGCTGCAGCTCGTAGTCGCGCCGCGGCGTGCCGGCTCGCAGGGTCGTGACGATCGGCGCGACGAGCCATTCGGCGATGTCTGCCGCCGTCGGCTCGGTCCCCGTGCTCGGCGCTACCGACACGACGTCGCGCGGCGGAATTGCGAGGATCGAGCCGAGCGGTGCATGCCAGGCGACCGAGCGATGGTCGAGCTCGAACTCCCAGCCGACGACGCGCAGCGTCTCGCGAGTGAGCTGCCGGATCTCGGCCGCGGTGGACGCCATGTGCGAAGGCGCGTCGGTGGGGTCGACGGCCAGCAACGTTTTGGCTCGCCGGACCGCGTGCGGCGTCTTGCCCACCCAGATCTCCTCGCGACCCGCCGGTATCGTCGTTGTTATCGACGGGGGTCGTGAGGCGCTTGACGCGATACGGGTGACGTCACAGGTCGTCGAGCACAATTACTGAGTTGTGACCACCGATCCCAATTGACGACTTCAGCATGATTCCAGGCTCACGGGGAGTCGGGCCGTGGAGCAGGCGGGGATGACGTGGCGGGTGAGCGCAGCCCAGCTCTGCGCTCCCCGCCGTTTCCCTGGCCTCCGGTCACGAGTTCCCCCTGCCCCAGTCCGGAGACCGAGATTTCTGCCGTCCGTCATGTAATGCAAGTGGCCAGAGTCATGAGTTGTCAAGTGGAGTGATTTCGGTGAATCTCCCAAATCCCCTGAAAGTCCTCCTCGACCGGCCGATCAGGTCGCGCAGTCACAACCGTGTGCGAGAAGGGATGGTGTCGCGATGTCGAACGACCAGGCAGACGGCGACAAGTTGCTGACGCCGGCGGAAGTCGCGGCCATGTTCCGGGTGAACGCCAAAACGGTCACTCGCTGGGCGCGGGCCGGCCGCTTGAGCGCGATAAAGACGATGGGTGGACACCGCCGGTACCGCCTGTCAGAGGTCCGCCGCGCGGTGGAGGCCATCGCTACCGACGCCTGATTCCGACGGGGACCCGGCAACGGCGCCGGGCCCGCGTCGGTCCCATTCGAGGCATGCGCGAGTCAGTGGGGGAGTGCGTCGCCGGGGAAGCTGAGGACCGGGTGGACCTCGTAGGAGAACTCGCCGGCTTGCACGCCGGGGTCGCCGTCCATGATGCGCACGACCTCGTCGACGGGCGCGTCGAAGATGCCGATCCCGCTCCACGGGCTGTCGTCGATAATCGGGCACACGATCGACAACACGCCCACGGCGCGTAACGCGAAGTTGCGCCGTCCGTGCTCGAAGATCGTCGCTTCGGCGCCGGGCGCGTCATAGTTGGCGGCAGCCTTCAGGAAGACGGCCGTGTAGCCCTTCGCCTTCCCGAGCATCTCGTGCATGTAGTCGTCGGTGATTTCTGTCATCTCGTACTCCACGCGGTTGTGGTCGCCGCCCAGAGTACGCCGTTCGTCACCCGGTATCGGTTCGCATTCCGTCGTCATTCGCGTGGAATTGTCCTTGTTTCATAGGCACTATTCGACTATCCTCGAACACATGTTCGTATCGCTCGAAGAGGTCGCCAAGGAACGTCGAGCACTCGATGCGCGAGAAGCTGCGTGGCTGAAAAAGGTCGCCGCGTACGACCGATCGGGCGACTGGAGCGCCGACGGGTTCCTCAATGCCGCGTCCGCGCTCCGGGCGATGTGTCGGATCGACCAGGGCGTCGCGCGCGCACACGTCGAACTGGCCCGCAAGCTCGAAGACCTCCCGCAGGTCGCGGCCGCGTTCGCACGTGGAGAAATCTCCCAACGGCACGCGACAGTGGTCGCGAACGCGTGCACACCCGAACGCGCCGCGGGGATCGCCGAGGTCGAAGCCGAGCTCGTCGACGTCGCCCGACAGCACACTCCCAAACAACTGGGCGGGGT
>JALYLU010000743.1 GCA_030774075.1 Actinomycetota bacterium
GGTCGAGGTCCTCTCGTCTTGGTCGTGCAATTCTGCGTTCTCGTTCTCGTGGGCCTCTTCCGTGGCCTCACCCTGATCGTCACCCTCATCGTCGCCGAGGTCGTTTTCGGCGGTGTCCGGCGTGTGGTTACGCACGATGGTCGACGTCTGCTCGTCAACCGTGGAGGTTGTGCTCTCGTCAACGGCCGTCGACGTGTCCTCGTCGGTTTCGGTCGGGGAACTCGCTTCTTGCAGATGTGCCCGGGCGGAAGCCCTCCCCGGCTCTCGATGCGCAGCGGCCACGCTGGTGCCAGTCGTGGAGTCCGGGCGCGAGCCGTGTCCGCTCGTCGCGGCCGCGACACTGCCGACACCGAGCACCACGGCGAAGCTCGCCGCGGCGGTCACCATCGTCCTGCGCGTTCCTCGCATGGAGCCGACTCCATCTGTCCAGCTCGTCCCGCCTCGGGATGAGCGAGACGAACGTGGGTGACATTCCCACCAGAGGTATCGGTTTGGCGACCCCGAAAATCAACCGTGGTTCTGGTCAATCCGGACAAGAAGCCCGTTCTCGATAGCGTCGCCGGCGGAGGTGAACGGGGTCTGGTGGCCCCCCTCGTCTTCAAAACGAGTGGGACGGGTGTTCCCCGTCCGGTGGGTTCGATTCCTGCCGCCTCCGCGAAGCCGGTGAATTGAGACCCCAATCGTCTTGCGTGCGTTGCTAGCCGGTGGCGGCGAGCGGGGTCACCGGCGTGAAGGTGCCGGGGTTGTCGAGGGTCCGCACGAAGACGAGCCTTCCCGCGTCGATTCGGTACAGGCCCGAGCTCGCCGACTTCGGCGACTTCGCATCCGTTGGCTTCAGCGGCGCCGCGACGACGTAAGTGCCGGCGGTGGTCGGCACGACCTGGGTCACGTCCCACTTGTCGCCACCCGAGAAGGCGAGCACCGGCGCTCGCGCCGCGCGCGGATCAACTCTGACGATCCGGAACGGTGTGGTGGTTTCGAGCGTGTACAGGTCGTGCGGACCGAACACGACGCTCGCGGAATGCACGAACTGCGCCGGGCCCGACGCGCCCCGCTCGATCGTGAGTGGCGCGCCGAGCTCTCTCGGCACGTCGATGGTCCGGAACCCTTCACATCCCGCGGGCGGGCAGCTCACCGCAACGAGGTACGAGCCGTCGGGCGACCAGCGCAGGCTCGTGACGTTCCCGACGGTCAATGCCGAACTCGACGAGGTCGTCAGATCGAGCACCACGATGCGACCCGCCCTCCCACCCTTCACCGGCGAGCATCGATCGTGAGCGAGATCTCCCGCGCCATAGAGCGCGAGCCGGGATCCGTCGGGACTCACATCGAAGGCGAGAGCGTGCGTCACGATCGTCGACGTCCGGCCTTCGATGTCGGCGCGCACGACGTCGCCGCACCCGTCCGAGCCCTTCTTGAGGGACAGATACCAGAGTGCACGGTGGTCGTCGGTCGCCCGGGCGTACTTGATGTCACCGTGCTGGGTCTGGACCATCGTCGCGTTCGTGTGCCCGTTGGTGTCCAGAGAGATGACGTAACGGCCACGCGCCGAGAGCATCACGGTCCCCGGCTGCAACGAATCGTGCACCGGGGCGGCCGTGGTCGGAGAGGTCGCGATCCGGATCGAGCCTCCTCCCGTCGTCCCGCGCACGACGGCAACCGTCGTCGCGGCCGCGACGATCGCGGCCGCGATGCCGAAGCTCGACCATCTCCGTTTGGACTGCACGTTCCGACGGCGGCGGAGCACCTGTCGCTCGAGATCGACGGGCGGCGGGAACTCGTCGTCCACCGTGTCGCCGAGCGTGCGCAGCCGGGAGGCAAGTCGCTCTTCGAGTGCGTCACGCATCGCGAATCCCCTCGCGCAACTTCGCGAGCCCGCGTGACAACAGCGACTTCACGGTTCCGAGCGGAATGTCGAGGATGCGTGAGATCTCTTCGTGCGAGGCATCGTTGTAGTAACGCAGGACGATGGCGGCGCGCTGACGGATCGGGAGGCGGCGGAGCGCGACCAGTAGCGAGTCGCTCGCGACGACGTCGACCGGATGGACGACGAGCGCGCGGACGTCGACCGTACGCTCGTGGCGCGCCACGACCTGCTGATGACGGAAATGCGACTTGGCGAGATTTGCCACGGCCCGCGCGAGGTACGCACCGAACGCGTCCGGCTCTCGCAGTGTGTCGAGCTTGGCCGCGACGCGCACGAACGCGTCGTGCACCAGATCCTCGGACAGCTCCCGCTCGCCGGTCAGCATCAGCGCGAAGCGCAGCGCCGCGGGCGCGTGCGTACGGTACAGCCGGTCGAGCAGCACCTCACCACGGACTGCCAATGGGGCGACCGTCTGCACGAGTTCCAGACGCTCGACCCGCCCCGCGAGTTTCACCTTCTTATGG
>JALYLU010000744.1 GCA_030774075.1 Actinomycetota bacterium
TCCGTCGAGCAGGAGGTACAGCTCGTGCCCGAGCTCGCCCTGCTCCATGAGCAGTTGCCCTTCTTTGATCGTGCGGAGCTTGGGTTTCTCGTCACCTTGCATGATCTGCGCCGACAACTCTCGTTCGAGGGCCGTTTCGACGGTAGTGACCAGTGCCGGAGAGTCGAGCTCTCCCCAAGGCGTGTGCGTGCCGAACGAGTGGCGCCACCATTCCTTGAAGTTCGCGAGCCCGGCCTTTCCGGCGAGCTTGCCCTCGTTGTCGAACACCCAATGACGTGGGAACGGGCTCGCGCCCACGAACTCCCACTCGGCGCGGCCGTCGGCGTTCAACACGAGCGCGAGCGTCGTCCAGACCGTCGGCGCCTGCAGCTTCACGAACGGGGGGCGATTCACGTGCCGCGGCGCGGGCAGCGCCACGTGGCCGCCGAACGTCTGCACGAACCGTGCCGACGTGTCGGTGACCTCGGGCTCGGCGCGCAGCTCTTCGAACTCGACGGCCTGGAAGCGCGCGAGGTCCCGCGACCCCAACCGCACGGTTGTCGCGCCCATGATGCTGCCGCCGGCGTAGCCGCAGTCGGTGACGCGGCCGTCCTCGACGTCGATCCACGCGTGCAGCCGGTTGGCGTACCGGAACCGGTCGTCGCGTTTCATCTCGGCGAGGTCGTAGAGCTGGTCGGGCGGCGGGTCGTCGTAGTGCGTGAAGCCCGATTCGAAGAACGCCTTGTTCAAGCCGGTGACCGCATACGACGGGATCCACGAGAGCGTCGTGACGGAGTGTTCGATACGCACGGCCGACCTCCTCTTCGGTGTTGGCCCCGACGGTAACGGTGAACCCGCCCCTTTGACCACCCCGGGGAAGCGGGTGGCGCGTCGGCGGTGCCTGATTTTCGTGGTGCCGCTATTTCTCGTCGTCGCCGGCGCGTCCGTGCTTCCAGTAGCCGCGTACGGTGGTCTGGCGGCGGGACCATGATCGCTCCTCGAACAGGTGGCGACGAATGCGTTGCATCGCCGCGGCTTCGCCGGCGGCCCATACGCGCGCGCCAGGGGGGAGATCCGCTTCCCGGACCGCGGCGACGAGCGCGTCGCCGGGAGCCGCGCCCGACGGCAGGTCGTGCCATTCGATCGTCGCGCGCGGATGGCCGGGCAGTGCGAGGCGCGCGTCTGCGCGGGCGACCTCGATGTGTACCTGGGTCGGCGTCTCGGTCGGTAACACTTCGAGCAGTTGACTGATCGCGGGGATCGCGGTTTCGTCGCCGGCGAGAAGGAACGCGGGTGTCTCATGGTCGATGACATAGCCGCGGCCGGGGCCCGAGATCGCCGCTGGTCCACCCGGTTCGACCGCGGCCGCCCACTCGGATGCGACGCCGTCGCCATGGATGACAGCTTCGACGTCGAGCTCGAGCGCCTCTCGGTCGAGGCGGCGCGGCGTGAAGGTGCGGATCGTCGGTCGTCGTCCGTCGGACAGGAGGAACTCGTTGCCGTTCCAATACGGCATGACGAGACCCTCCGTCCCCGACGCGGGAAGTAGTAATCGCACGCTGGCCGCCGGTTCCTCGACGGTCATGCCTTCGAGGTCGGGGCCGGTCAGCGTGACGCGGACCAGGCGCGGGCTCGAATGTTCGACCCGGCGCACCCGTACCTGGCGAAACCGCGGCGGTTCCCGCCGGGTGCGCGCCGACGCCGGGCCGGATTCAGAGCTGCTCATCGCCGAACAGCCTCCCACCTCTTGCCTTTCACCGTGTCATCCACGTGTCGATCGTGCGCGGCGCACCCGCGTGGCGGCAGCAGTGCGTGCCAGTCTGTGACGGTGGTGCGCCGGCAGGTCACGATGTTCCTGCCGGACCCCGTCGCCGAACGCATTGACGAGATCCGTGCCCGTTTCGACCCGGAGACGGCTCGTCACATCCGGCCGCACATCACGGTCGTGCATGACGCCGGTTCGGCGAAGCTCGGTGGACTCCGGTCGCAGCTCGAGCTCGTTGCGTCTGCGCGTCCGCCGGTGTCGCTGCGGCTGACCGGGGCGCGCTGCTGGGGCGCGCCGGAAGCCGGCATCTACCTCGCGACCGAAGACGGGCAAGGAGCGATCGAGGCGATACGGCGGGCGTTGGGCGTCATCGACGCTCCGGGGTTCGAGTACGTACCGCACGTGACGTTGACGCACCCGCGCACGGTGTCCGCGCCGCGGGCGCGTGCGGCGTGGGACGCGATCCGGGGCTGGACCGTCGACGAGATCGTGAACATCGACCGTCTCGCGATCATCGAGCTCGACGGATCCGAATGGCGGACGCGGGCCACCGTCACGATGGACGGACCGGCGGCGTGAAACCTCAGGCGCAGATCCGGAGGCCCGGTCGGCGCCGCGAGGACTCATCTCGTTGGAGGGCCGGAG
>JALYLU010000745.1 GCA_030774075.1 Actinomycetota bacterium
GCGTCGGCAACACGGTCGGCGACCCGAACCGTACCCCCTTGTTCCCGAAGCAGCGCCGGGCGCCCCGCACCGGGGCCGCTGCGTCGGCGAAGCGCCATAGGAGCGGCGAGAGCCGGGTGTCGGATTCGAACCGACGACCTGCTGATTACAAACGCTGCCCGGCGTACGACGGCGGTGCGCATGGATACGAGTCGCAGGTCAGCGCGCCGCGTCGACAGCGGCGAACGCGTGCGAAGGACAACAAACGAGCGCGCGCGTGCCATGTGTACGCGCCATGGAATCGCTCAGCACTTTCGGCCGGTCTATAGACCGAGGTCGATCGCGGGCGGCTCGACGCCAAGCGTGTGGACTGCGCGTCACGAGATCCTGAGCTGCAGTCGCCGACCGGCTCCACCATCACAACCTCCAGCGTCATCGAACCCGATCACGCCAAGTGTTGCGTTGACCCCCTGAGCCCAAGGCAGTTATGGCGCGTCCCCGAGTCGGCGTATTGGCGACCTGTCCGTGGCGAGACAGACTGGATGCCTCACGACTGATTGGGAGGTGCTCGCTATGGCCGAAGTGGACGAGTTCCTGGACGCCGTGCTGCCAACGCTACATAAAGCAGAGACCGCGCTTCATAGTGGCGACGTGGGCCCGCGCTTTGCGCAGTGGTCGCACAATGACCCGGTGACTCTCTTCGGTGCGCTGCTGTCGGGAAACGGTTGGGATGAGATCGGGCCTACCTTTGAGAGGTTGGCGTCGCGATTCTCGAACTGCGAGTCGTGCGAGTGGGACGTCGTCGCGGCAGGGGCCAGCGGTGACCTTGGATACATCGTGGCGGTTGAGCACACGACCACGTCGGTGGGTGGGGCAGCACCAGAGAGCTACGAGCTTCGGAGCACGACGGTCTTTCGGCGCGAGAACGGTGAGTGGAAGGTCGTGCATCGGCATGCTGATCCTGTACCGCAGAGCGAGTCGGCTCGACGCCAGCTGGCACGGCTCAACGAAGAGACCTCGACACAGTAAAGATCACAGGTCACCAAAGATCACCGTGCGGTCGGCGCGCCCTGAGGCCGCGCCGCGACTGCCATGATCGAGTGCCGCCGAACGGCGTATCGAGCACATGACCCAACGCAGCGGCGGCGCACCTAATGCCCGCTCTGGCGCTGTTATGCGAGAGACCGGGCAGGTTCTTGCCGACGGGTTGTGCGACGATTTGGTGATGAAGAACTCGACGGCCATGAATCGTCTCACCGTTGTCGTCGATGGGCTCGATCGTGTTGCGCAGTGGCCCGATACCACGGTCACTGCGGCGTTCGTGTTCGGGACCGCGCTCAACGCCAACGCCGACCTGGACCGGATAGACGTGGCGCTGGTGGTCGCCGAGGCGCCTGAGGTTGTGCCGTGGATGTCTCGGCCCGCGCACCTCGAGGCGCTCGCCGCGGTGTTGCGGTTCCCCAAGCTGCCCGTGTCGTGGCAGTGGCGCCCGGAAGAATGGTCGGTTTGGAACCATGAGATCGATCGCGCGGTTCGGGTGTGGGCCGCGACCGGCGGACGCGACCCACGTGTCCTCGATGCGCTCGCCGCCGGCGAGCTCGACAGCGTGACGATCGAAGAGCCGGCGGGCACCGACGAGCTCAGAGCCGAGTTGTTGATCGAACGCGACGTCGGTCGTCGCCACTTGGCGACGGTAACGGAGTCCTTCCACGATAAGGACTGGCGTCGCGCACATCGCGGCGACGGCGTGTACCCAGAAGACCATCTTTGGTGGGCGACTGCCGGCTTCCTCGATCTCGACGACGCCATCCGCCGACTCGACCACTGAAAGCACCTTCCATAAGCGTCCCAGAGCGGGCATTATGAGCGCGTGGCGGAGCGGGGGCACCGAATCTTCCTCAGTTACCGGCGCGATGACTCGATCGCGTATGTCGGTCGCTTGTTCGATGCGCTCGTTGGCCGCTTTGGGCAGTCGAGTGTCTTCATGGATATCGACTCGATTTCGCCTGGTACCGACTACGTCGATGTGGTCAACGGGGCGCTGACCGACTGCGACGTCGTTCTGCCAATCATTGGTCCGCGGTGGCTGACCGCCGAGTCCAGCAAGGGTCAGCGGCGGTTGGACAATCCTCACGATTTTGTGCGTCTCGAGATCGAGGCCGCACTCGCGGGTGGCGTCCGCGTTATTCCGGTCCTCGTGGGCGGTGCCGAGATGCCTGAGCCGGGGGAGATTCCCGAGTCTCTCGTGCCTCTGGTTCGGCGCAACGCCTTCGAACTCTCGGATCGCAGGTGGCGCCCGGACGTCTCGGAGCTCCTGCGCGTTCTTGAGGGGCTGGAGACGAATCAAGGAACGTCCGCAGCCATCGTCGGGTCAACGCAATCTCGGGACTCGGTACCAGAACCTATAAGT
>JALYLU010000746.1 GCA_030774075.1 Actinomycetota bacterium
GTGGTCGCCATCCTGTTTGAGCACGGCGACGACGTTGGCCCCTTCGCGCACACCCGGACGGAAGGACACGGGCGCCCACAGGTCCGGCGCGAACTGCAGATGCTGCATGGCGTTGCGGAAGCCGTTCTGGCCGAGGTCCTTGCCGGCGCCGTCGAGGCCTTTGCCCACGATCTGGCCCACTCCCCAGCCGACCAGGCCGAGGTCGTCCGGCGCCTCGCTGTACTGGCTCCGGTACTCGCGCTGGTAGGTGTCGGTGCGCGGATCGGCCAGTGGCAGCCACGGACTGAAGGCCCGCGCCCCGGCGAGCCCCCCCGGCGCCACCTTCAGCACGAGATCGAAGCCCCACGAGATCGAGTTGGCGAACCAGGTCGGGTGGAAGCCCGACGCGTCGGCCTGGTTGGCGAGCGTCGCCGCGGTAGTGGGCGCCATGTAGAGCCAGACCGCGGTCGCGCCCGAGTTCGACAACGCGAGGGCCTCGTTCGAGAAGTCGTTGGCTTGGCCCTCCACCGTCTTGGCGTACGCGAGGTCGGCGTGCAACGCCTTGATCTCCTCCGTGAACGCGTTGCGGCCGGGATCGAGCGTCGGCGTGTTCTCCGACACGATCCCGACCTTCTGGGCGTGCAGCACCTTCACGAAATAGTCGGCGACGAGTGCACCCTGCACCGCGTGATCGATCGTGACTCCGAATGACCACACCTGATCTTGCGCCAGGTTGGCCGGAGTTTGGATTTCGATATTGGGCACGCGCCGCGAGTTCAAGTACTCGCCGATGGCTTGTTGATTCTCGAGCCGATCGAGCACGACGACCGCGAAGACGTGATCGTCCTCGATCAGCTTCTTCGCCTTGTCCTTGCCCACCTCGGCTTGCGACTGCGTGTCCTCGATGACCACCTTTACCTTCCGGCCGCCGATGCCGTTGCGCGCGTTGATGTAGCTCCAGTACGCGTTGACGCCGCGGTCGAATTGCACAGGGATCGGCGCGGCGCCCGTGATCGGCAAGAGATACCCGATCGTGATCTGCGTATCAGTGACGCCGGGTGCCGGGCCGGGCCCCGTTTCGCCGCTGCCGATGGTCGTACGCGTCACGGTCGCGGCGGGACCGCTCGGCGTCGGCGTGCCGACCGATGCGCCGGACTCCTCGTGATCTTTGAACCGTGCTCCGCACGCGCCGCACACGAGCGCCAGCGCTATGACGACAGCGATCATGCGACGGTGCATGCAATGCCTCCCCGAGCGCGATTCGCGTCACGCTAGCGATCGTCACCTCCCGCTGTCACGGGCGAGCAGTAAGCGACGTTTACCGGGGCGGAACCGAAAGCGTCGCTGAGTCGAGCCGCCGCAATCAATCGCGTCCATGTCCAGTCCGCATGACGCACGGCGCTCTGTGATCACGGAGACCGCCTACCCGACGAGCTTCCAATACGAATCTTTTCGAAGGATCTCGCCGTCCCTGACGTCGAGAAGATCGCATCCCCGCACTTGCAGAGGCGCTCCGTCGAGTGGTGTGCCGCTCACCGTCCACGACGACACCGCGTGTTCGCCGCAGACCCAGTGGACGTCTTCGCTGTAGCGGATGTCGGGAATGGCGGCAAAGCGAGCCGCGACCGCGTCACGGATCTGCGCGCGGCCGACGACCCGGGTTCCCCATGGATGGTCACCGCGTGGGGTCTCGAAGACACCGTCTTCGGCGAAGAAGGCCGCAACCGCGTCGGGATCGTGTCGGTTCCACGCCCCGAGGAAGTCGCGAAGCACCTCAACTGTGATCTGGTCGATCATCGGGCACACCTCCGCTGCCGAGCTCTTGACACCGAGTAACGGTTCACCATCCTCGCGAATGGATTCCCCGCGTACACTCGGCGGCCTTCCGACTGAAGCCGAGCACAGCAAGCGATGCGCAAAACGGAGCGGAGGGAGGGCATATGGACGCAAGACGGGTGGTGACTGGGCATGACGCCGGGGGTAAGGCGGTGTTCGTCAGTGACGATTTGGTCGCGCCGGTGACCTTGGCCTTGCTGCCGGGGAGCGAGTTCCATCGGCTCTGGGGTGCCGACTCGACGGTCACGTTCCCCGACGACGGGTCGAAGCCCAGCGCCGAGCGCTACTTCCCGCCAGTCGGTGGGTCCCGCTTTGCGTTTTTCACCATCCCGCCCGACGGCGGCGTGGGCGCGCCGGCCGATCTCGACCTCGGGGCCGCGCTCGCCGAGCTGGAACAGAAGCTGCCGGGTATGGCGGAGCACCTCGAGGTCGACAACCCTGGCATGCACACCACGGCCACGGTCGATTACGGCGTCGTGTTGTCGGGCGAGGCGACCCTCGAACACGACGACGGTGCCAAAATCACCCTCAGGGCCGGCGATACATACGTTCAGAACGGCACGCGGCACCGT
>JALYLU010000747.1 GCA_030774075.1 Actinomycetota bacterium
GGATCCAGCCAAGATCGACGAGAACTTTGCCTTCTTCAAGAGCGATGTCCTGCCTCGGATCAAGGCCAACGCCGGATTCCAATCCGTGCGGAACATGCTCAACCGAGAGACCGGACACGGGCTCGTAGGCACCGCCTGGGCGAACGAGGACGCGATGAAGACCGCCGCTGCCGAGGCCCAAGCCCGCCGCCAAGAGGCCATCGCGCGGGGTGTCAGCTTCGGTGATACGAGCTATCGAGAGATCCTCTTCAGCGATCTGAGATAGGTCGCTCTAAACCCCCGCCCTGACGATCGCGCCGACTGGTTGTCCTGAATGATCACGACATCGCATATCGCGCACAAGGACGATTGACACGGAACTGCCTTCGTTCGGCGCCCCGCCGAAGACACGCAGATCCGAGCAGAACGCGCGTCCCATAACACGCGGCGGAGCCACCCGCGCGGGTATCCCCGAGGTGCCGATATGGGACGCTCGCGAACGGCGAGCAGGATGCCGCAACGCGCGCTTTGACGGCCAAAGTTACGGCCAAGGAGTCGCACGTCGGCGGGTCTCGGCGCGCGCCGGCGAACGTGCGGTCCAAGACGGTGGGCGAGGACGAACGTCTACGTATCTTGGTGAACATCGCCTTGTCGGCTTAGGAAACCGATGCTCTATCCCCTGAGCTACGAGGGCTGACCTGCGCTTTCGCGCGGATACGAAACTACTTGACGGCCACGTGACGGCCACGGAAGTACGTGAGCATTCGACGGGATCCGTTGTCGCCCGTCCGGAGCTTGGCTAGCTCGCGGCTCGCCCCGTCGGTCGGACGATCGTCGGCGGTGGCGCTCGTTCCGTGGGTGGCGTTGTCATACTCACGAATCAGCGCGGCGGGTGCGAAGAACGCGACTCAGAATCGCGAGATCTCTTGTGACGGTCGCCGGCGGCTACGACGGTCGCGGTGCGAACGAGGTGCGCGCGATGATGGCGCGTAATGGCTGCGCGCGTCGCGACGGCGACTCCGAAGGTGATCGCGCCCGACCTCGATGGGCGGGTTGCCGACGTTGCTCGCGTCTTTGTCGAGTCGGGAAGATTCGTGCCCGGACTCGCGGTCGGCGAGGAAGGGCGCGCCCGCTCGTGGTGGTGGCCGTTGCCCGCGGCGGGGGACCGTGAGCTGATCGCTTCGCTCTGCGCAGACTCGTCGATGGAGACACAGCGGGATGTCGCGTCGCGCCTTGCGGCTGTGGTCGACGCGCTCGTGCGCGGTCGGCTCGTCGACGTCCGCGCCGCCCTGCTCGGGCGTCGTTCGGGACGCCGCACGGTCCCCGAGGCGTGGTTGCATTCATTGACGCAGCCCGATCCGTGGATGGCGCGGTCGATCGACGTCGAGAAGTTGCGCGCACTCGAGCGCGTCGTCGTCGAATGGATTGCGTCGGGCGCGACGACCTCGGGACGGGTCCGATTGTGTCTGCGATTCGGGGAACCTGCCGACGGCGTTGACGATTGGAACGTCGAACTCCTGACCCAGGATCTCGACGATCCCAGCCTGCTCGTTTCCGCGGCGCAGGTATGGGATGGCAGCGTTTCGCTGGGCCCGTCCGCGATCGACGAGCTGCTGCGCGGGCTCGGCCGACTCGCGCGGCTCGCTCCCGAGCTGGCGTCTGTGCTCGATGAGCCCGAACCGGACCGCGTCGTCATCGACGGTGGAGCAGTTGTCGCGCTTGTGCGCGAACGAGCCGCGACGCTCACCGACGCGGGCATAGGGGTGCTGTTGCCCTCGTGGTGGGCGCGCCGGCGTCGCCTCGGCTTGCGAGCCAAGACATCGTCTCACGCCAAGACGTCGGGTTCGACCGCGGCGGGCGGCGTCGGTATGGGCGCGCTCGTCTCGTTCGAGTGGAAGGCGGCTCTGGGCGATCGGACCATCACGCGTGCGGAGCTACGGCAGCTGGAGGCCGCGGCGGAGGCGAAGCAGTCGCTGGTACGGGTCCGGGGTGACTGGGTGGAGCTGCGTCCCGAGGACATTTCGGCGGTCCGGTCTCATATCGGCAAGCGAGGAGAAGTTACCGTCACCGAGCTTCTGCGCGCTGGTCTTGGTCTCGACAGTCTTGACGTATCCGACGACGTCGAAGTCACGGGTGTCGACGCGACGGGTTGGCTGCGCGACCTCCTCACCGACGCGCTGCACGCGACGGTGACTCCCGTTGCCTCGCCCGACGGCTTCGTCGGCTTGCTGCGTCCGTATCAGGAACGCGGTGTCGGTTGGCTCGCGTTCCTCGGCCGACTCGGGCTCGGCGCGTGCCTCGCCGACGACATGGGGCTGGGCAAGACCGCGCAGCTGATCGGTACGTTGATCGCTGATCCGGCGCCGGGACCGACGCTGGTGGTGTG
>JALYLU010000748.1 GCA_030774075.1 Actinomycetota bacterium
GCCTCGAGGTCCTGCTCGCACGACGGTCGTCGAAGCTGGCCTTCCACGGCGGCGCGTGGGTGTTCCCCGGCGGGCGTATCGATCCCGGCGACTACGGCGACGCGCCCGACGATCTCCCCCGCGCCGCGCGTCGCGCCGCGGTGCGCGAGGCGAAGGAGGAGGCGGGTGTCGACGTCGACGCCGATGCGCTCGTGCACCTCTCGAACTGGACGACGCCCCAGGGATCTCCGAAGCGGTTCGCGACGTGGTTCTTCGTCGGGCCGGTCGCCGGTGGCGACGAGGTCGCCGACGGCGCCGAGACCGAAGTGCTGCAGTGGTTCGGTCCCGACGAGGCCGTTGCCGCGCGTGCAGCAGGGAAGATCGAGCTCGCGCCGCCGCAGTACGTGACGTTGCTCGACCTCCGCGAGTTCGCGACGGTGGCCGACGCGATGACCGCCATCGAGGTGGCGGAATCGGTCGACTATCTGCCGCGATTCCACTTCGTCGACGACGTTGCAGTGTGCATCTACCCCGAGGACGTCGCCTACGCCGATCTCGAGCGCCTCGAGACGCCCGGCCCTCGCCACCGGCTCTACTTGCGTGGCGAGGCCTGGGAGTACATCCGCGACTGACGCGCCGAGCGCACGGCCGGACGCGGAGGACGTCGGGCTACTTGTTCGGTTGCGGCGTGATTCGTAGGTACGGCTTCAGCGCCCTCCACCCCTTCGGGAACTTCACCTTGGCGTCCTCGTCGGAGACTGCCGGGACGATGATCACGTCCTCGCCGTTCTTCCAGTTCACCGGTGTCGCCACGCTGTAGTTGGCGGTCAGCTGCAGCGAGTCGATCACGCGCAGGATCTCGTCGAAATTGCGACCGGTCGACGCCGGATAGGTGATGACGAGCTTCACCTTCTTGTCGGCGCCGATGATGAAGACCGAGCGCACCGTCAGCGTGTCGTTCGCGTTCGGGTGGATCATGTCGTAGAGGTCGGAGACCTTGCGATCGGTGTCGGCGATGAGCGGGAAGTTCAACTTCGCGCCCTGCGTCTCGTCGATGTCGTCGGCCCAACCCTTGTGGTTGCCGAGCTCGTCGACCGACAGGCCGAGGACCTTCACGTTGCGCTTGTCGAACTCGGGCTTCAGCTTCGCGACCGCGCCCAGCTCGGTCGTGCACACCGGGGTGAAGTCCTTCGGATGTGAGAACAAGACCCCCCAGCTGTCGCCCAGGTAGTCGTAGAAGTTGATCGTGCCTTCGGTGGTCTCGGCCGTGAAATTCGGGGCTTCGTCGCCCAGGCGCAGCGCCATGCGATGCCTCTTTCGTCAATGTTGTCGGGTGCCGGTGTTTGTCGGCGACGAGCAGGTGAGATCCCCTGCCGGTGAAACGCCAGTAATCAAGTCGGGATTTGCAACCGACCTGCCCTCGGTATTGTTCCGCGTGCTGTGACCGCTGCACCTCCGGGCCGGCGCCGAGCCCTCACTCGTCGGGTGCGCGGTCTCGCGATCGACGTCTCGCCGCTGCGCGCCTCGCGCGACTACCGGCTGCTCTGGACGGGCGAGCTCGTCTCCCAGATCGGGAGCCAGTTCACGGTCGTCGCGCTGCTCGTCCAGGTCTACGACCTGACCCACTCGTCGGCCGCGGTCGGCCTGATCGGCGCTGTGCAACTGCTGCCGATGGTGCTCGTGTCGATCGGTTTCGGCCCGCAGATCGACCGGCGCGATCGACGGGTCCTGTTGATCGGCGCGCAGTTCGGGCTCATGGCCGCGTCCAGCTTGCTGCTCCTCGGTACGCTGCTCGGTCATCCGCCGCTGGCGCTGGTGTACGGCGCGGCGGCGTTGAACGCCGCCTTCGTGTCGGTCTCGATGCCGACCCGGGCCGCGATGACGCCCAACCTCGTGCCGCCCGGGATGCTGGCGCAGTCGGCCGCGCTCAACCAGGTCATGTGGAACGGCGCCGGCGTCGTCGGCCCGGCGCTCGGCGGCCTCATCGTGCACAGCTACGGGCTTTCGTGGGCGTACGGCATCGATGTCGCGTCGTACGTGGTCGCCATCGCTTTCGTCGTGATGTTGCGTCCACAACGGCCGGTGCGCGATCCCAACGCAGAACCGGAGCGCGGGGTGACGGCGGTACTCGCGGGTTTGCGGTACCTCAAGGGACGGCGCGTCCTCCAGTCGACGTTCAGCATCGACATCGTCGCAATGGTGTTCGGGATGCCGCGGGTCTTGTTCCCTGCACTTGCGGTCGAGCGTTTCCACAGCACCGAAACTGTCGGGTACATGTTCTCCGCGGTCGCGGCCGGCGCACTTATCGGTGCGCTGACCTCGGGTTGGGTGAATCGGGTGCACCGCCAAGGACTCGCCATTCTCCTGGCCGTCGCGGTGTGGGGC
>JALYLU010000749.1 GCA_030774075.1 Actinomycetota bacterium
CAGCGACGCGCCCAAGGAGCTCATCGAGCGCGGCGTGTTCGCGCTCGACGAGGCCCCGGCCGCCGGGGAGCTGATCGTCCGCAGCGAGTACATGGTCGACGACGTCAACACCTTCGCCGGCCTCGCGGCGCGGCGAGTGCCCGTCGGCGTCCTCGATCACGTCACCCGCGGCGATCCCCGGCGCAGCGCGCGCTACCGCGACCTGCTCCTCCCGGCCGACATCCCCCACGAGCTGCGCGGCGCCTTCGTCATCCGGGGGCGCGTCTGGGGCGCCGTGCACATTGCCCGCCGCGCCGGCAGCGGCGCATTCCAGCAGCGCGACGCCGTCGCGCTCGCCGCCCTCACCGGGGCGATCGCCCGCGGCATCCGCGCGTCGCTGCGCTTCGATGCGGCCCGCCGCATCACGGGCGTCGAGGCGCCGGGGATGGTCGTGCTCGGCCCACACGACGAGGTCGAGCTGATCACCCCTCCGGCACGCGAGCTTCTCGCCTCGCTGCATCCCGAGGAGTCGGGCTACACCGACGAGACGATCGCCACGCCGGTGCTCGCGCTCGCGTCGTTCGTCCGCTCTGCGCCAGACGGCGGTCAGCGCGGCGGCAACGTCGTCACCGTGCCCGGCAGCGACGGTTGGGTGACGCTGCACGCCTCGCTGCCCGGACCTCCGGACGACGGCCGGGTCGCGGTCGTCCTCGAGCGGGCGACGGGCACGCGTTCTGCAACGGTCCGCCTCGAGGCGTTCGGCGCAACCGCCCGCGAGCGCGAGGTCGCGACCCTCCTGGCCCGTGGCCTCTCCCGTGCCGAGATGGCCGAGACCCTCGTCGTCTCCCCGCACACCGTCGAGGACCACGTCAAGAACCTCTACGGGAAGGTCGGCGTCGCCTCGCGGCAGGAACTCGTCGCCCGCGTCTTCCTGGACGAGTACCTCCCCGAGGTGGCGCGCCAGACACCGCTGACGTCGCGCGGGCGCTTCGACCGCGACAACGAAGCGCGGGTGGTCGCGGGATCGAGCAGCAGCGCGCGACGCGATCGAGCCACATCGTCGGTCACGATGGCTCAGTCGAGATCGAACGCGGCGTGGATGGCGTCGGAAAGCGCGTGTTCTTGATCGTCGAGCAGCAGCCCGATGCGCGAGCCGAGCGCCTCTTTGGGGATCGTCGTTCCATGATCACATGCGACAACCGATGGGTTCTCCAAGCCGTTCGCCATCCCGACGGGCACCTCGGTCGAAAGCCCGCGGATGGTGCTGGTGATCGGCGCCACGGTGACGGTGTTCACATGAGGTCTCACGATCTCGCGCGTGAGGACAAGGACCGGCCGCGCCTTGTCGAGTTGCGCGATGTGGATCGGCCGCATCAGAGGTCGCGATCCTGGCCGAGCGTGTGCTCGGCCAGCCCAGCGAGCTCAGGATCCGGTCCCGTTCCCGCCAGGATCGCCGCGTCGCGCTCGGCGATGACACGCCGTCGGTCGCGCTCGAGGGCTCGCGTCACGACGGCTGCGCGGCTGCGCTCACGACCGCTACCCACGATCTTGTCAACAAACTCGACAAGGTCATCCGGCAAGCGGACAGCGATCTGCTTGCTCATACCAAGATGGTACCAGTGTGGGATCCGGAGTGGAGACGGCGGGTGAAAATCCGTGCGACATTCGGCTTGTCATGGAGGTTTCCAGCCAAGCGCGCGACTGATTTGCGACCGAACTCGGTCGGCGAGCCGAGCAGTCAGCCGCGATACGGGTACTTCGCGACGACGGCCCGGAGCGCGGTGAGCGTGTCGGCGAGGAACGTCTGGTCGGTTGCGGCCTCGAATTCGAGCGACGCGATGGCGTGCGCCTCAATCCGCCCCGTGAGCGTTCCCTTTCCGCTCTTGAGTTCGAGCGTCAGCTCGACCTGGTCCTCGATTGTCGTGAGCGTCGCGGTACCGGTCAGCTCGTCGAGCACGGCGCGAAGGCTCTCGTAGAACGCGTGCAGCTCGGTCGTCTGCCATGCCACATCGCACTTGGCGCGGAACGTGGCGGTCGGTGGCTGAGCCATGTGCATGTCGCGAAGCCACGCAGCCAGTTGTCGTCCCAGACTTCGCCGCTCGCAGCACGCTCGTAGTCGCCCACGCCCAACGTCAACCTGAATCCATCACCGTTGATCGGCACCTCGTCCACGATCGCGTTCCTACCAGCTCAGTCGGCGTCGCCGTCGCCGGCGTCGTCCCCCAGCAGCGATAGCTGCGGGTCCCAGCAGCGATAGCTCCGGGTCGACCGGGATGGGGTTGATCGCGACCCTCTGCTCATCTCCGTCCCCTTGCTCGTCCGCTACCTCGACCGCTCCCGCTTGCCGCCGCCCCGCCCCCGGCCCACCCGCATCACGCCTGGGC
>JALYLU010000750.1 GCA_030774075.1 Actinomycetota bacterium
CCCCATGGGACCGCTCGCAGGAGTCAAGATCATCGAACTCGCCGGGATCGGACCGGGGCCCTTCGCCGGCATGTTGCTCTCCGACATGGGTGCCGACGTCATTCGCATCGACCGCGCGCAGCAGGTCAACCCGGCAACGTTCGACAAGCCGAACCTCGAGCCGCTCTACCGCGGGCGCCGCTCGATCGGCGTCGATCTGAAGAACCCGGAAGGCGTGGAGCTGGTGCTGCGACTGGTCGAGGGCGGCGACGCGCTGTTCGAGGGCTTCCGCCCGGGCGTCACCGAGCGGCTCGGCCTGGGCCCCGACGTTTGCCTCGCTCGCAACCCGAGGCTCGTCTACGGGCGCATGACGGGTTGGGGCCAGGACGGTCCGATGGCGCAGGCCGCGGGCCACGACATCAACTACATCGCGCTGGCGGGCGCGCTCGCGCATTTCGGGCGCGCCGACAGCAAGCCGACACCGCCGATCAACCTCGTCGGTGACTTCGGCGGCGGCGGCATGTTCATGGCCTTCGGGATCGTGTGCGGGGTCCTCGAAGCACAACGTTCGGGCCGGGGCCAGGTGATCGACGTCGCGATGGTCGACGGCACCGCGAGCCTCATGTCGATGATGTGGGGACTGAAGCAGCTCGGCGTATGGAAGGAGCAGCACGGCACCAACGTCCTCGATACCGGAGCGCCCTTTTACGACACCTACGCGACGTCGGACGGCAAGTTCGTCTCGCTCGGCTCACTCGAGCCGCAGTTCTACGCGGAGCTGCTGCGCCGGCTCGGCTTGGAGGGCGAGGAGCTCCCCGCGCAGATGGACCCGAGCGGTTGGGACACCCTCCGGGCGCGGTTCACCGAGCTGTTCAAGACCAAGACGCGTGCCCAATGGGACGACGTGCTGCTGGGTAGTGACGCTTGTTACGCGCCCGTGCTCACGATGAGCGAGGCGACGAACGACGCGCACATCAAGGCGCGTCAGACCATCATCGAGCGCGACGGTGTGCCGCAGCCGGCTCCCGCGCCCCGCTTCTCGCGCACGGCGGGCGAGGTGCAGCGTTCGGCGCCATGGCCGGGCCAGCACACCGACGAGGCTCTTGCCGAATGGGGGATTGCGAGCGCCGACATCGCGAAACTACGAGAAACCGGCGCAGTCGCATAGCTCGCGCACTCGCGAGAGTCGGGCCTCGAGCCGCTCGGCGTCGGACGCGGTCACCGTGACGTGGCCGAGCTTGCGTCCGGGGCGCGCGGTCTTGCCGTAGTCGTGCAGATGCGCGCCCGGCGTGCGAAGGACCGCGTCGCGATCAGGCATTGTGCTGATGCAGTTCACCATTGCGCTCAGCCCCCGCGCGGCCGTCGAGCCGAGGGGAAGACCGAGGATCGCGCGCACGTGGTTCTCGAACTGGCTCGTCTCGGCGCCTTCGATGGTCCAGTGCCCGGAGTTGTGCACGCGGGGTGCGACCTCGTTCGCCAGCACGTTGGCGCCGATGTCGAACAACTCGACGCAGCACACTCCGACGTAGTCGAGCTCGTCGAGCAGGGGGCGGATCGACGCCTCTGCGCGGTTCTGGAGCGCGTCGTCGAGACCGGGTGCGGGCGCGCGCGTGAGCCGTAGAACGCCGTCGCGGTGGTGGTTCTCGACGGCCGGCCAGCACGCGACCTCGCCGTCGCGGCCGCGCACGGCCAGGATCGAGAGCTCGCGGCCGAAGGCAACGAGTCCTTCGAGGATGCACTGCACATCGCCGAGCCGCGTCCAGGCGGCAGTGAGCTCGGCCGGCTCTCCGAGAACGACCTGCCCCTTTCCGTCGTAGCCCCCGCGCCGGGTCTTCAACACTGCGGGCAGACCGATCGCGTCGACTGCGGTGCGCAGGTCGGCGATCGAGTCGACGGCCTGGAACGCAGTCGTCGCGATGCCAAGGGACCGCAGCGTCTGTTTCTCGACGACGCGGTCCTGCGCCACGTCGAGCGCTCCTGCCGGCGGGTAGACGCGCACATGCGACTCGAGTGCGCGCGCCGTCGCCGCCGGAACGCCTTCCCATTCGTAGGTGACGACCGCCGCACCAACGGCGACGCGGCGCGCGGCCTCGATATCGTCCAGCCCTCCGACGACGAGCTCTCCTACTGCGGCGCCCGGCGCGCCTTCGACGGGGTCCAAGAACGCGAAGGAGCATCCGAGCGGTATCCCCGCCAGCCCGAGCATCCATCCAAGCTGGCCACCGCCCAACACCGCGACGCGCGCCATGCGGGGCCACGCTAGCGATCCGATCGTTCTGGGTCGGCAACGGCGCGGAGTGCGTCGATGACCCCGGTCGAGTCGTTCGAGTTGGTCGAGTCGGTCGAGGTCAGGCCTCGAGCGCGAGGGGAACGATCTCGGGG
>JALYLU010000751.1 GCA_030774075.1 Actinomycetota bacterium
GCGCGGCACATAGCGCCGCGCTGGCGACTACGACAGCGACCGCAGCCCAGCGGGAACGTGAACTCGTCCACTGCCGACGCGATGCCCTCGTTAGCGTTCGGGATTCGGACTTGAGATCGATCGGTTCAAGAGGCTCGGATCCCTCCGAGCCTTTCTCTCGTGTCACCTCACGAGTCTGCACCTTGACCGCGCGCACTACGACGCGACTTCACGAAGCACTGGAGTGACGCGCCAAACTGGGCCGGGAACTCGCCGCCTCGCGACCCCGCGAACGGCAGGGGAGACCCACCGCGCGAGTCCCGAAGAACGAGCGCATACTGCCCTGTGGGACCCCTTGTGCGAGCGCCGATCGGCAGATATGGCGCTCCGTCAGGCCTCGCGCTGCGCGACGAACCACATCGGACTGATGTGGCAGCCCTCGGGTTCGATTTGGTGGACGACGGCGGTCTCTACGACGGTGAAACCCGCCTCAGCCAGGAGTTCACGGTTGGTTGCGCCGTCGAAGCCACTCCACCGCATCGGACCCGCACCCAGCCAGTCGGCCTCGAAGTCATCAGGATCGTCGCGGCTGTTCAGATTCCCGACGAACACGCCACCGGGTCGCAACCACGATGCGATCGCCGCGAACAGCGGCGCGTGCAACTCGCGGGCAGTGTGCGAGATCGAATAGAACGCGACCACTGCACCAAGTGACCCGGATCGGTACTGCACGCTGTGCATGGAGGCGTGCGTCAGCGGAGCATCGGGCAGCGCCCCGCGGGCCTTCGCCAACATCCCCACCGACGCGTCCACACCCGCGTAGTCGTACCGCTCCGAGAGCAACCGCCCGACCGGCACCCCGGTCCCACACCCAAGCTCCACGATGCGCTCACCGAGGGCCACGTAGCCATCGATCTTCCTCGCCCAGTCGGCGCGAACGTCGGGGACAACGTGAGCCGACCAGTCGTCCCAGCGCGGGGCGAGTACGTCATACGTTCCGCTGATGTCGCTCATTTCTGTCCCGCCAGCACGAGCCGATATTGCCCGATCAGGCGTCATCTCGGCGAGACCGAGCGGCAGATCTGGCGCGGGTTGGGATTGCTTGTGGTGCGGTCACGGGTCTCGGCGGTCTACTGGGTTGATGGTCGGTCGACGGTCAGAGGAGGCGGCGTTCGAGGGCTTCGTGCGCGAGGTTGAACCTCGATTGCGGCGAGCGTTCCTCGCGGCGTACGGAGCGGAACGCGGTCGTGAGGCGACGGCCGAAGCGTTGGGGTGGGCCTGGAGTCACTGGCGACGCGTTCGCGAGATGTCGAATCCTGCGGGTTATCTGTACAGGGTTGGGCAAAGCCGCACGCGACGGCGCCGCGACGGGTACCTGGTCGCGTCGGGATCGAACGAGGTGCCCTGGATCGAACCGCGCCTGAGGTATGCGTTGGCCGAGCTGAGCGAGCATCAGCGCGTCGCCGTCGTGTTGGTTCATGGCTTCGGCTGGTCTTCGAGCGAGGTCGCCGCGTTGCTCGGGATCAAACCGACCACGGTGCAGACCCATGTTGAACGTGGACTTGCGCGGCTGCGAGCCGCCTTGGAGGTGTACGACGATGCGTGACCTCGCCGAACAGATCGCGACGTTGATCGACGAGATCGCTCTTCCGGTCACCGCGGAGGAGGCCAGAAGGCGGGCCCGACGACGAGTGGCGCGTACCGCTCTCGCTGCGGTCTCGACAATCGCGATCGTCGCAGTGGCGTTGACTGCGTTGCTCACTATTCGATCGCCAGGCCCTCGACCGCGAGTGGATGTCTCGGCTGTGTCCACCACAACCGTCTCGCCTGCGCGTCCATCCCTCGGTTCGATCGTTGGTGTCGTCGAGATTCGGGCGATCAACGTCCGAGTCAAGTTTCGCGAAGGCACGACCGTCGAGACGCTACGACTCGGACCCGGACACGACCCAAGCACGCCGCTGCCCGGCGAGCCAGGAAACGTCGTCATCGTCGGCCACCGAACGACCTACACGGCCCCGTTCGCCCGACTAGACGAACTGCGACCCGGCGATGACATCACGATCACCACGACCACGGGCGCGTTCGACTACGTCGTGACCGCCAACCGAGTCGTCCAGCCATCCGCACTCGACATGACGCCACACGACCGCGGCAAGTCCCTGACCCTCGTCACCTATGAGCCGAAATATTCGGCAACGCTGCGGCGCGCCATTACGGCACGGCAAACTCAGAGCTGAGCCCGGCGCGCTCCACCATGCGCGCCAGTTTGCCCGGTCTGGCGCTGCTATGCGAGCGCCGATCGGCGTTGGTCTCAACGGGTCATTGCAACGCGGTGTCGAGTGCTTGGGATGGTGTCATCCAGCCGAGGGTTTGTCG
>JALYLU010000752.1 GCA_030774075.1 Actinomycetota bacterium
GCTGCGAGAGGCGTTCTCGAGTCACCGCGGGCACGAGGTCGACACCCAGGGCGACTCGTTCTTCGTTGCTTTTGCGAACGTTCGCGATGCGGTGCTCGCGGCCGTCGACGGCCAGTTGGCGCTGGTGTCGCACCCCTGGCCGGAGGGAGTCGAGCTGAATGTACGGATGGGGATCCACACCGGCCAGGCGGTCGCCTCGGACGGCCGCTACACGGGGTTGGCGGTGCACCGCGCCGCGCGTATCGGCGCCGCTGCCCATGGCGGGCAGGTCCTTGTCTCGCAGGCGACACAGACCCTGATCGAGGACGAGGAAGACGACCTTCATATCTTCCTTCGCGATCTCGGCGATCGGCGGCTGAAGGATCTTGACCGCCCCGTTCGGCTGTATCAGGTCGCTGCGGAGGGAATGCAAACCGAGTTTCCTCCCTTGCGGCACCAGGTCGAGGACACGGTCCGAATCCGGCGTCGCCGCGTTGCGCTTGTGGCGGTCCCGCTCGTCCTCGTCGCCGCCGTTGTTGCCGCGATTCTCGGGACACGATCGGCAGGAGCTGTCACTGTCCAACCGAACGCTGTCGGGATCATCGATCCGAAGACGAGCAAGGTGAGCGGCCAGGTCCCGGTCGGCGTTCGCCCGGACGCGCTCGCCCCGGGGGGCGCCTTTGTCTGGGTAGCGAACGATGAAGATCGGACCGTTTCACGAATCGACCCGAGGACGCGTGCACTCTCACGCACGATCCCCGTCCTGCAAGCACCGACCGGCCTTGCCTTTGGCAGTGGCGCGCTCTGGGTTGCGCACGGAAGGACGGGTTCCGTGTCGCGCATCGATCCGGCGTTTGCCACGGTGGAGACCCGCCGGGTGACGCGTGCGTTTGCGGGCGGAGGTTTGGCCGGCACCGTCGCGACCGGCGCGGGAGGAGTCTGGACCGCCTGGGGCGATTCGACCGTCGCGCGTTTGGATCCGGCAAGCAGCAAAGTTCTGGGTACCGCGATCGCCGGGCGTTCGCCTTCTGCGATCGCCTACGGCGAAGGCTTCTTCTGGGTTGCCAACGGAGGCGATAACACCGTCTCGCAGATGTCTCCGAACACCGGTCGGCAAACGAACGTCTTTCAGGTCGGGAGCGGTCCGAGTGCGATCGCCATCGGCGGAGGAAAGGTGTGGGTAGCCGACTCGGTCGACAACAGCGTCACGCGGATCGATCCGCGTTCGGGCGCGTCCGCGACGATTCCGGTGGGAAACGGCCCGGCGGGGATCGCCTTCGGCGCAGGCGCGGTCTGGGTTGCGAACGCCGAAGACGGCACCGTCTCGCGCATTGATCCTGCAACGAGCGACGTCCGGACGATTCGCGTCGGGAACAGCCCCGTGGGAGTCCTCGTGAGCTTCGGCCGTGTGTGGGTCAGCGTCGAAGCGCGCTAGGCGGCTACTTCAGGCAAACCGCCGCGAGGTCGAGGAACGGATTGAAGACGAGACAGGACGCGCGCTTCGAGACGAAGTTGAAGACGCTCTCGGCCTCGTACGCCGCCAGCGGTGCCGCGTTCCGCGCGATGTCGATGTCCAGGCGACCGTATGCGCGGTAGCGGGCCGCGCCGGTCAATCGGGACGCATGTGCCAGCAGCCGGTTGTACCTCGGCGAGTTGAAGCGCGCGAAGTTATTGCTGCCGGGCTTCCGGATCTGCCGGCCGTCGAAAAAGGTGTTGAGGACGGCGTACGGGTCGAGGTAGTCGGGACCGGATCCGACGAGCGCCATGTCGTAGGGCTCCCCTGGCGTGAAGATCTTCTCGAAGTACGCGGGTCCCGGGAACGACTTGATCACGACGTTGATGCCGATACGCCTCAGGTTGTCTTGCAGGATCTGCGCCTGGGGCACGCTCGGCCCCCTGTCCTGGATGTACAGGACCGCTTGCCCGCTTCTCGTGTGGCCTCGTGCCAGCGCGTTGGCCTTCGACAAATTCGGCCCGTGCAGTGGGTAGATCTGAGCGTCTCTGAAGCCCGGCATGCTCGGGGACAGGTACTGGTCGGTGAGCTGGCCGGTCTCGGGGCCACCGCGCTCGCGCAGGAGCGCCGGCCGGTCGATGGCGAAGTTGATCGCCCGCCGCAGCCCAGCGTTGTTTCGGAACAGCGGCCGCGACGTGTTGAGAGCGACGTAGCGGACGGCGGAGCTCGCGAAGCGATAGAGCTGCGAGTGGTTGAGCTTGTACTTCCCGATCAGGCCGGCGTAGTCCGATGCCGCTCCCGAGTCAGCCCAGTCGGCTTTGCCGGCCATCACCTCGCTCAGTGCGCTCTGCGCCGAATCCACGAACTCGACTGTGAAGCCGGCGACGTGGTGGGGCCGTGAGCCGTGGTAGAAGCGGTTGCG
>JALYLU010000753.1 GCA_030774075.1 Actinomycetota bacterium
CCCAAATCCCAGACGCGACACGACCCCGGACCGAATCCCGGGGCCGCATCTCCACACTCAACCGACCGACCCTCACCACGACGAGAGAGCAGGACGATGCCGACTCTACAGCCCCCGCGCCTTGACGCTGATGCTGGCCGACTACTCGACGAGGTGAACGTGTTCCTCGAGGCGCTCGAGAGCGGATGTGCCCGCGCGCTACTCGACGGCAAGGCCGATGTTCTGGCCGGCGCCTGCGAGTCGGCCGTCATGCTCAGCGCGCGAGCTCGCCGATTCGTCGCGTTCGCGACTCACTACGACCTCGAATCGCTAGCGGCGTGACCGGCCTGGCGGAACCTCTCAAGGATCCCGACGCGCCGGTCTACTCCGAAGAAGATCGCACACAGCACTACCTCGGCACCGCCCCGCAGCTCGAGCACAGCGGACCGCCGGCGCCGCTGCGTCCACACCTCGAGCCTCGGCCACAATCCCCGGGCAGGATGCTCTCCGACGTTGCCCGGTTCGTGCGCCGGTTCGTCTCGTTCCAGACCGAGGCCCAGGCCGTCGCGGTCGTGCTTTGGATCGTGCACACCCACGCGTTCAGGGCGGCCGAGACGACAGCGCGCCTCGCGATCCAGAGCGCAGAGAAACAGTCCGGGAAGACGCGGCTTCTCGAGGTGCTCGAGCTCCTCGTGGTCGAGCCGTGGTCGGTCGCGAACATCACGCCCGCAGCGATGTTCCGCGTGATCGCCGAATATCAACCCACCCTGCTCATCGACGAGATCGACGCGGTGTTCAGCCCGAAGGCAAACGGGGCGTCTGAGGATCTACGGGCGATCCTGAATGCCGGCTACCGCAAGGTCGGCGGCACGGTCGCACGCGTGGTCGGCGAGGGCAAGAAGATGAAGGTCGAGAAGTTCCCATGCTTCGCCCCGGTGGCACTCGCCGGCCTCGGTGGGTTGCCCGACACGATTCAGGACCGTTCCATCCCGATCAAGCTCAAGCGGCGCTCGAAGGGTGAAGAGGTCGACAAGCTCCGCCGCCGCGACGTGGTGCCAGACGCCGACCAACTCCGGGCGCAGATCGTCGGGTGGGTCGAAGCGCATCTCGACGAGCTCGTCGAGGCGACCCCCGAGGTCCCTGACGTTCTCCCCGATCGCGCGGCCGACATATGGGAACCGCTGCTGGCGATCGCCGACGCCGCCGGCGGCAACTGGCCCGGCCGCGCTCGGACCGCGGCCGTCGCGTTGAACGCCGCTCCCGACGACGTCGACGAGTCGTTGAACGTGCGGCTGCTCGCCGACGTTCGCAGCATCCTCGAGCACGTCGAGTCGGGCCGTATCGCTTCGGTCGATCTCGTCGGCCGGCTCCAAACGGACGAGGAAACGCCGTGGGACGATCGGCTCACACCTGGCCGGCTCGCGTTGAGACTCCGGTCCTTCGGCATCCGACCGCACGCGATCCGCGAGGGCTCGGGAGTGTTCAAGGGGTATCAGGTCGACGACTTCGCCGACGCGTGGGATCGCTACCTCTCTGGTACCCCCGAAAACAGCGGTTACACGGTTACTCCGGTTACAACCGAGGCCAGTACAGCGGCGGGCTGTAACCGCGAAACCGGTGTAACCGGCTTTTCAGGGGTGCGTGAAGGGCTCGACCTGTGACCGCCGACCTTCGCCCCAGCATCACGTTCTCGGTCCCGACTCGCGAGTCCGCGACCGTGAAGGCAGTACGCCTGCTCGTGCAAGGCCGCGTGCGCGTGTCGCTCGTGCGCGCCGGCCGATGCTGGGCGACCGTGAACGGCGACACCAGCACCTACTCGGTCGGCTGCGCGCGCGGGCAATGGCATTGCTCGTGCCCGGCATACGGGAGGCGCTGCGCCCATATTCGCGCCGTGCAAGCGGTCGTCGACCTGAGCGGCACGCCATGACAGCCGAACCGCGTCGGTGGCTCACCCGTCTCCGCGCGTGGTTCGTCGGAACGCACGTCAACTTCCACACCGAAGGGAAAGAACGATGACCCGACCAGATGGATTCGAAGGCGTGCCGAGGACGACCGGGGAGCGGTTGCTTGCCGCGCTCGGCGGCCGCTCGGACGACCTCGAACGGTTCAGCGACGGTGTGCGGGCGGTCCCGGCCGACATGACCGAGGTTGCCGAAGAGGCACCCGCCGAGCCTGAGAATCCGCTCACCGCGACGCTGCGCTCGATGCTCGGTATCGCACCCGACCCCGACCCCCTGCCGCCCGCGGCATAACCGGAAGGAACCTCTCCTATGGCCCGATCCAGTCTCCCCAACAAGTTCGACCGAGTCGGCATCGCGATGCCGCCCAAGCTCGCCGAAGTGTTCGCGCTCGACCGAGCACGGACCGAG
>JALYLU010000754.1 GCA_030774075.1 Actinomycetota bacterium
GCCTCAACAAGCTCGTCATCCGGTGGATGTCTATTGAAGGGGCGGATCGTCATGACCGTGTTGAAATGGTCGCTCGCTTGCGTTGTCACGATCTACGTTCTGATGATCGTCGGCCTAGCGGTCTTTCAGCGCCGGCTTCAATATTTTCCAGATCGTCGTCTGGTCGATCCCGCGCAAGCCGGCATGAGCGGCGTCGAAGACTTCCGTCTTACGACCGATGAGGGAGAGACGCTGGTCGCTTGGTATGTTCCGGCAAAGGACGGGCATCCGCTGATCTTGTATTTTCACGGCAATGGCGGCGCTTTGGTCGATCGCGTTCCGCGTTTTCGCGCGCTTACGGCGAGTGGATACGGGCTTCTTGCGATATCCTATCGCGGCTATGGCGGCTCGACTGGCTCGCCGACACAAAAGGGCCTGATGGAGGATGGCGAAACCGCCTATCTGGAAGCGCGTGCGCGCGGATATGACGGCGATCGTATCGTTTTGATGGGCGAATCGCTCGGCACTGGCGTCGCGATCGCCCTCGCGGCGACGCATGAAGCTGCCGCTCTCGTGCTCGATTCGCCCTATTCGTCGGCGGTGGAGGTCGCCGCGGCGCATTATGCGATCTTTCCGGTGAATTGGTTGATGTTCGATCGGTTTCGCTCGGACCTCGCGATCGGCGACGTGCATATTCCGATCCTCGTCCTGCACGGCGACGAAGACGATGTCATTCCGATAGGCTTGGCCAGGCGGCTTTTCGAACTCGCCAATGAGCCGAAGACGTTCATGCTCGTATCCGGTGGCAAGCATCTCGTGCTGGGATTGGCGGAGGTTTTTCCGCGCGTCCGCGAGTGGATCGACGAGAAGACCGGCGTCGCACGTCCTTATGCTGACGCACGAGAATGATGCGGCGACCTCGGCCATCTGGAAGGCGACATAGCGGCCGTGGCTGATGATGTGGACGGCCTCTCCTCAACGGCATCATAGTGCCAAGGCGTGGTCGCAGGAGCGCCACAAAGAAGGAGACCGTCCGTGAAGAAGTTTATCAGAATCGGCGTCGATCTAGCAAAGAATTATTTTCAGGTCCACGCGCTTGTGAGCGATGTCGGCCCCGCCGTAACGCGGAAGTTGAGGCGCTCGAAGATGCACGAATTCTTTTCGCAGATCGAGCCGAGCCTCATCGGTATGGAGGCCTGCGGCTCGGCGCATTATTGGGCGCGTGAACTCAAGGCCATGGGTCACGAAGTGCTGCTGATGCCGCCGGCTTACACCAAGCCCTATGTCAAGCGCGGCAAGAACGACGCGGTCGACGCCGATGCCTGCTGCGAAGCGATGTCGCGCCCCGGAATGCGCTTCGTTCCGGTCAAGAGCGCGGAGCAACAAGCGACGCTGATGCTGCACAAGACGCGCGAACTGCTGGTCAAACAGCGGACGATGAGCGTCAACGCGCTTCGCGGCCATCTTTCGGAGTTCGGCATTATTGCCGCCAAGGGAATCGGCCGCGTCGACGAGCTGCTTGATCTCGTCGAAAGTGACACGACGCTCCCGAACGCCGCCAGGGCGAGCGCAAAGGTTCTGGCTCAGGCTCTTGAGGGGCTCGACAAAGCGATCGACGATCTGGAGGACGAAATCACCAACGCCCAAGCGCAAAATGAGATGACCCGGTTGCTCTACAAGGTTCCCGGCATCGGCAAGATTATCGCTTCGGTGATCGCAGCCAGCGTGCCGGACCCGAGCGTGTTCAAGTCGGGACGCGATTTCACCGCCTGGCTCGGCCTCACGCCGAGGCAAAACTCAAGCGGTGGCAAGCAGGCGCTCGGGGCCATCACCAAGCAGGGGAACCGATACATCAGGAAACTGCTCGTGTTGGGGGCGACCTCGCTGCTAAACGTAGTGGGCAAGCGCAAAGGCGCCTTGCGCGACTGGATTGTTGGCCTGCTGGCGAAGAAGCCGGCGCGGCTGGTTACGGTGGCGCTGGCCAACAAGCTCGCCCGGATCCTCTGGGCGATGATGAAGACCGGTGAAAGTTTCCGCACCGAGATGTTCGCGAAGGCGTAAGGAAGCCGCTCTTCGCCGCAAGGATGGTTCACAAAGGAGACTTACAGGTTCGAGTTTGGCAAGCGCAACGAGACGTGATGAACGACACGGTCGCCACCGAAGACCAGGAACAACCCGCCGGTTGTCATCAGCGAAAAGCTCGCGTGGCTGATAGGGATCCCGGTCGTCGGACTTCATCAGGGCCCGCGGACATATGCTCCGCACCGACAGAGGCCGGACATATGACCGCAGCCGACCAAATCGTTCGAAGCGCCAAAAAAGTGCTTGCCATGGAGGGCCGTCCACATATGACCCGGTTGCTCTACAA
>JALYLU010000755.1 GCA_030774075.1 Actinomycetota bacterium
GGCTTGCGCCGTACGGACGCGTCCAGCGCGTCGGCGCGATGGCGACGCTGTTCATGACCAGCGAGCCCGTGCGTAACTTCGACGACGCGCAGCGGGCCGACACAGATCGGTACGGCGCACTCTTCCGGCACCTGCTCGAACGGGGTATCTACATCGCGCCGAGCCAGTTCGAGGCCATGTTCGTCTCGCTCGCCCACGGCGACGAGGAGATCGACAGGACCATCCAGGCCGTTGCCGACTTCGACGGCTGATCTCTGGGAGACGATCGCCTCCGATGCGGGGCAGGAGAGCGCACTGTGGAACGCGGCGCTGCGCCCGCGCGAGGAGCAAGAACGAGATCCGGCGTTCTCCCCGCTCGGCGAGCCGCGGTATGCGCTGGGGATCGAGACGATCTACGAGGGCTACCTTCTGCACTACGGCCGGCCGAGATTGTTCTCACCCGAGGACCAGGACGCTGCGTTGCTCCTCGGGGATTACCTCTACGCACACGGGCTCGTGCGCATCGAGGAGGTTGGAACGGTCGAGGCGGTCAGTGACCTCGCCGAACTGATCGCGCTGTGCGCGTACCTCCGTGCGGAAGACATCTCCGGGGACGGGCCCGTGTGGGCGGCCACTGCCGCGACGCTTGGCCGCGGCGAACTGGATGAGGGACGGTCTTCCCTCCGGCTGGACAACGATCCGAGCCCGCTCGATCGGCTCGCCAGGGCTCGGGCCGGCGACGCGGCTGTCGACAGCTCCCTGGCGACCCATCGCGGACGCCTGCGTTAGAGTCACGCCGATGCTTGCCCTGCTCCAGTTGCTTGCGGCCGAGGACGCCGCGACCGAGGGCAAGAAGGTCATCACGGGCATGCTCATCGTCGGCCTGATCTTCCTCGGCGTGATCGTGCTCGGCGAGACCACGCACTGGCTGCGCCACCGGCGCCGCTAGACAGTCGACTCCCATCGTCGTAGCCTCCCGACAGATCAACCTGGGGGCAGAGGGAGGGACAAATGCGCAGATGGATGGTTCTACCGTGCGTTCTGGCGCTCTTGGCGTTCTGTATCGCGGGAAGCGCGGGCGCAGAGCTCGACTTTCCAAAGGGAATGGCCGGGAAGCGCTCTGTCCAGGGCGCCGGCTTCGACAAGCAGCACGGGCCACAATCGCAGCTCGAGTGCAGCGTGACGCAGACCGCGCCGAATGTGAACCTCGACTGCGACGATCCATTTCCGAACAACGAGCCGGACATCGAGGTGGACTCGGCGAACCCGCTCCACATGATTGCGAGCTCGAACGACTTCGGGACCTGTTGCGACCAGTTCTACACGACATTCGACGGCGGAACGACGTGGCAGACCGGGAACATGTCGCGCGAGAAGCCGCAGAAGATCGGCAGTGATCCCGTCACGGTCTTCGACCGCAAGCACGGGGTCGCGATCCACGCATCGCTGAGCTATTCGGTCCAGCACGCGGCCGGGGCGCAGGCGTGCGACGGGGACGTCCTCGTGTCGATCTCGCGAGACGGCGGCCTCAGCTGGCAGATTCCGGTTGTCGTCGACGACGGAATTGGCTGCGACTTGAGCAAGACACAGCTCTTCTCCGACAAGGAGTGGGTTGTCACAGACAACAACCCTTCGTCGTCCTTTTACGGCCGGACCTACTTGACCTGGTCGAAGTTCGAGTCCAGCAGCGGCGAATACGCCTCGTCGCCGATTTCGGAGTCCCACAGCGACGATGGCGGCGCGCACTGGTCGAAGCCACAGGAGATCTCGGGCTCGAGCGCGACCCTCTGCACCTTCCAGGTGAGCGGGCCGGCCAACGAGTGCGACGAGAACCAATTCTCCGTCCCGACCGTCGGTCCGGACGGCACGGTGTACGTCGCGTTCCAGAACGAGCAGAACCAGGCGCTCTGGGAGGCGGATGAGCAGTTCGACAACCAGTACCTGCTCGTCAAGTCCACGAACGGTGGGTTGACCTGGTCGAGCCCGACGTTCATCGCCGGTCTCGAGGACGGTTCGAGGGACTACCCGCTCAACGTCAACGACCGTCAGACGCTCACCGGCTATCAGGTCCGCGTCAACTCGGCGGGGAACATCGTGGCGAGCCCGGCAACAAACGGGAAGCTCTACCTCGTGTTCAGCGACAACCGGAACGGTGTCCACGACTCAGCGAGCCCGGTCACGAACGTCGACACCTTCGTGATGACTTCGTCAGACGGCGGGGTGTCCTGGAGCACGCCGATGCAAGTCGACTCGGGCGCGGGCGACCAGTGGTTCCCGTGGGTCGAGTTCAACCCGGCGAGCGGGACAATCGGGGTCCTGTACCACGACCGCGGTGCCTCGAACGGAGCGCTGTACAACACAG
>JALYLU010000756.1 GCA_030774075.1 Actinomycetota bacterium
CGACCGTAGGGCCGCGTCCGCGCGGTCTGTACGAGGTCCACGCCTCAAGGTATCGCCGGTGCCGCCGCTCATCCCGGCGAGTGCGCAGACTCCGAGGGCGTGCAGCGAAGCGGTAGCACGGTCGGGTGACGGCCCCAGCGGGTGGGGTGAGGGGCCGTCACCGTCGACCGGCATGCACAGCTTCGAGTGTGCGCCATCGAGGCTGTGCGTAAGAAGAGGACAACATTGTGACTTTCGTGTGGATAACCTGTCGGGGCGTCCGCAATCCCTCCTGACCTGCAGGTCGTCACGAATTGGTGACGCCGGCTTGCGTATCTTTTGCGATCTCGGGACACCCGCTCGGCCCGCTCGGCCCGGATGCCCCCAAAGCGATGCCCCTCGCCCCCGCCGGGGGCATCGCCGCGCGGCCGTCGCCGCAGTCGCGTCGCCGCGATAGAGGTACTCAGGGATTCGTGACCGCGCGCACAGGCCGGCCCCATCCGCAGTATGCAGACTGAGCGACGACGCCTTGCATCTCGGCCGCGTCCGCCTCCCCCGTCCCGGACGCGGCCGAGATCAGGCTCTTTCCTTCTCCGCCGCGCCCGCTTGACGAGGGCTCTTGACGGTACGTGGTCACAAATGCCACGCTTCGTGCTCGGGAGTAGGTAGTCGGGTTTGGAGCCAGGGGGCAGGGATGCGTTGGGTCATGGCTTGGTGCGTGCCGGATCGTGCACTACGGGTGGGCATCACCGTCTGAGGCGATCCCACCACCCCCCGGGTCCTCCCGGCGCTTTCCTTCAGCCGAGGTCGGCGAACGTCGCCATCTCCGAGAGAACGCCGGCCGCGCACCGCACGAGTGGGATCGCGAGGCAACCACCGGTGCCCTCGCCGAGCCGCAAGTCGAGATCGAGGAGCGGGTCGAGGCCGAGGTAGGAAAGCGTCGCGCTCGCGCCGGGTTCGACGGAGCGATGCCCCGCGATGCAACGGTCGCGCACGCGCGGGACGATCGCCTCCGCGACGAGGAGCGCGGCGCAGGTAATCACGCCGTCAACGACGACCGGAACGTGTGCCGCGGCTCCGCCGACGATGAAACCCGCCAGTGCCGCGATCTCGAGGCCGCCCACCTCGGCGAGCACCGAGACGGGATCGAGCCACCTACGGGCCCGCGTCGACGCGCCGGCGACGATCTCCTGCTTGCGGGCGAGCATCGTGTCGTCGATGCCGGTTCCTCGGCCCGTGACCGTCGCGGGTTCGGTTGCGGTGAAGCACGCGACGAGCGCCGCCGCGGCGGTCGTGTTACCGATCCCCATTTCGCCCGTGACGAGCAGGTCGTGACCCGCAGCGACCAGCTCGCCCGCGACGCGCGCGCCGACGTCGAGCGCGTCGCACGCGTCGGCAGTGGACATCGCAGGGCCGCGCGACAGGTCGGCCGTGCCCGCGCGCACTTTGTGGTGTCGTATGCCGGTGAGCTGCGTGATGTCGGAGGCGACGCCGACGTCGACGACGTGTACGGACGCGCCGGTGTAGCGCGCGAACACGTTGATCGCGGCTCCGCCCGAGGCGAAGTTCGCCACCATCTGCGCGGTGACCTCCTGGGGCCAGGGTGTGACGCCCGAAGCGACGACGCCGTGATCGCCGGCGAAGACGACGACCGCGGGACGCGTCGGAATCGGTGGCGGGCATGATGCGGTGATCGCCGCGAGCCGGGCGCCGAGCGCCTCCAACCGACCGAGCGACCCTCTCGGCTTCGTGAGCTGCTCGTGGCGCGCGAGCGCCTCGGCGCGCTTGCGCTCGTCGACCGGGGCGACTCGGCTCGCCGCGTCGCCGAATGAACCGGCTCGGAGCATCGACGCGCGCGCGAGGGCGTCGACGAACCCGGCATCGGTCGCGGCGAACGCGACGCCGGCGGCGGCGGCGGCGTCGCGATCGACGTCGCGATCGCCGATGAGAAGAGAACGTTTCGCGTCGACGCCGAGCCGGCGCAACGCCTCGTGCACAATCCGCGGGTCGGGTTTCGCGGCGCCGACGTCGCTGGACGTCACGACGACCTCGAGCAGCGCGTCGAGCCCGGCGGGTGCGAGCAGGGCGCGCACCGCGGCGGCGTCCATGACCGCGGTGTCGGTGACGGCGCCGAGGTGGTAATGGGGCGCGAGCGCTCGCAACGCGTCGACGACTCCAGGAAGCGGCTTCGCAACCAGCTCGCCGACCGGCGTGGCCGCGGGCGCCTCGGCGACGAGAGTGCCCCCGACGTCGAACAGGATCGCGTCGATTCCGGCGATCATCGCTCGCGGCCTCCGATGCTCAAACCACCGAGCAACGCGACGAGCGCGAGTTCGACGTGTGACGCGAGCTCGATCGCG
>JALYLU010000757.1 GCA_030774075.1 Actinomycetota bacterium
CATCACCTGGAGCGCGGGTATCCGCCACCAAACGCGCGAGATGTGCGATGCTCACTCCGTGTCTGACGCGTGCGAAGCCGCGTCCGGACACGACCTCGACGCACGTGATGACCACCCGTCACTTCGCGAAGTTGCACGAACCGATGATCCGTCACGTCATGCCTTGTGAGGCAGGGCGAATGGCTCTAACGGAATGAACATCCAGGCGAGAAGATGATCTCGCAGAGCAGAGCAGCAAGCCCGCTAAGAACACAAGGAGCCAACCATGTACATCGGTGGAGGATTACTTCTCGTGATCCTGGTTATCGTCGTTGTCGTCTTCTTGATGCGGCGCTGATCGGCGATGGCCCGCGGGTGTTGACCGGCCTACTCCGTCGCGATGGCTCTGTTGCGTTGAGTTGGACCCGGCCGCGTGAGACCGAGTTGCGGTCCGTTTGCCGTTAGATGACTCGGGCGAGTTCGGCGAACGCGGCCGCGACGCGCCGATGGGAGCGCGCTTCGATCCCGAGTTCGTAGTGGCCGCGCCGAATGTTCTGCATGAAGGCGTGGCCGCGCATGATCGCCCGTGCGGTGTGGTCGTGTTTGAGCCCGCGCATCGGGCGGAGTCGGGACTTGAGCCGACCGTGGTCGGCTTCGATCCGATTGTTCGCGTACTGCTCGGTGTTGTGGAACGCGGCCGGAATCAGTGCATCGATCACAGCCCGTAACGGCCAAGCCCGGTCGGTCACGACCTCGGTGGGCTCGCCGTGAGCGCAGAGCGCAGTGACGAAGAACCGCCGCGCGGCGCGCGTGTCCCGCCGTGCTGACACATAGGCATCGATGATCTGGCCGTACTGGTCGACCGCCCGATACACGTACCGCCAGCGGCCAGCGACCTTCACATAGGTCTCATCCACGAACCAACGATCGCCGACCGCGTGCCGGCACGGACGGGCCGCGTCGGCCAGCAGCGGCGTGAAGCGCTGAACCCACCGAAACACGGTCACGTGGTCGACCTCGATACCCCGCTCGGCCAAGAGCTCTTCGACGTCGCGGTAGGAGAGACCGAACCTTAGGTACCAGCGCACCGCGAGGACGATGATCTCCGGAGGGAACCGAAAGCCCTTGAACGCCGAACTCGGGAAAGCGCGTACCGGATTCGAGCGGCGAGACATCATCCCGCCACCCTCACCGCCCATCACAACCATGCGCCAATGCAACAGAGCCACTGGGGGAAGTCACCGGGAAACCGTGGAAAGCTCAGGGCCGTTGAGGGTGCTGCGCGACCATGGGGGAGCGGACCCTGCGCGCTCAGGCAGCAAGAAGGAACTCGCCGTCTGCGGACGCGCGTGGGGTTAGGGTACGAGTCCCCCCTCCGACACGCCCACCGTTGAAGCAACGGGGTCGGGACTGTCGTAGAGGCTGCTGCTTCTAGTTCTGTATTACCACGGAGATCGGGTTGCTGGTGGTGGTGTTGCCGGCGGCGTCGTGGGCCACGCTGGTGAGCGTGTAGGAGCCGTTGGTAACGGTGGTCGTGTCCCAGGTGAAGACCCAGTCGTTGTTCGTGAGGGTGGCTGCGCCGAGCACGGTGTCGTTGAGGGCGGCGTCGGTGGCGTGGAACTCGACTGCGGTGACGCCGACGTTGTCGGATGCGGACGCGTCGAGGACGCTGTTGGCGGACAGGGTCGCGCCGCCGGTCGGGGAGATGATCGCAGTAGTCGGCGGCGTGGTGTCGGCGTTCTGGACTGTCACCGAGATCGGGTTGCTGGTGGTGGTGTTGCCGGCGGCGTCGTGGGCCACGCTGGTGAGCGTGTAGGAGCCGTTGGCAACGCTCGTGGTGTCCCAGGTGAAGATCCAGCCGTACTTCGTTGACGTGGCTGCGCCGATCACACGGTCGTTGAGGGCGGCGTCGGTGGCGTGGAACTCGACTGCGGTGACGCCGACGTTGTCGGATGCGGACGCGTCGAGGAAACTGTTGGCGGACAGGGTCGCGCCGCCGGATGGGGCGATGATCGCAGTGGTCGGCGGCGAATCGTCGAGGGTGCACGGTGGCCGCGACGTGCCGCCACACGCGCCGTAGGCGGTGACGAAGCCGTTGTTGGTGGCGACGTACACGCGGTTGGAATCGACGGTCGGGACCGAGAACTTCGTGGCGATCCCGATGGGAGCACTCCAGCGCAGGACCGGGTGACCGCCCACCGGAACGGGGTCGTAGGCGCGCAGTTCCGCGGGCGTCGTGTTCGGCTGAGGCGACCTCCAGATCGTCCACACGAGCGCGGACCCCGATGTTGTCCCGCTGGACGTGACAACCGGTGAGCCCGAGCCGAAGGGGAACGGGTCGCTGCTCGTCGCCG
>JALYLU010000758.1 GCA_030774075.1 Actinomycetota bacterium
TCTGGGGGTCGGTCATCGCGATCGTCCTTTGGTTCGTCAGGGATCGTTCACGCACCCGTGATCTCGCGCCGGTCGTCATTGTCCTAATCGTCCTCGGCGTGCTGTCGTTCGCCCCCAGGACGTTCTGGTCGCCCTACCAACGGATCACCGCTACCCCGGTCGCCGAGGACGGAAGCGTGGGGATCAACGTCAACGGCCGGCCCCATCAACGCATCATGCCGGTCTCATTCATGCTGAAGGACCAGGCGTTCCGTTTCGAGCCGTACGAGCGCTCGCCGGCCAACCCGCTTACGAACGTGCTCATCATCGGATCGGGCAGCGGGAACGACGTCGCGATCGCTTTGGCGCAGGGGGCCGAGCACGTCGATGCCGTCGAGATCGACCCGTTGCTGTACCGGCTGGGACGCGACCTGCACCCCGACCGCCCGTACCAAGATCCCCGGGTGTCGGTGCACATCCAGGATGGTCGCGCGTTCCTGCACGACACCGATACGAAGTTCGATCTCGTCCTGTTCGCGATCCCAGATTCGCTCGCCGCGCTGGCCGGCCAGTCGTCGCTTCGGCTGGAGAGCTTCCTGTTCACCGAGGAGGCGATCCGCGAGGTCCGCGACGATCTGGCCCCAGGTGAGGCCGTGGCGATGTATCACTACTACCTGCCCAAGTTGGTGGATCGGTACGGCAACACGCTCGACCGAGTGATGGGCGCCCCGCCGTGTCTGGACGTGAGCCCCGGGGTCGTGGCGAAACCGCGGGTCGTGCTCACCGGCAGCATCCAACCGGAGTCGTTGCGGTGCGAAGGTGTCTGGGAACGCCCCGAGGCGTCGTTGCGGTCGGATACCGACGACTTCCCGTTCCCGTACCTGGTCGGCCGTGGGATCCCCGCCTTCTACCAGGTCGCGCTGTTGCTCATCCTGGTGGCGTCGCTGATCGCCGTGAGAGCCGGGGCAGGGCCGTTCCGCGCGATGAGCTCCTACGTCGATCTCTTCTTCATGGGAGCGGCGTTCCTGCTCCTGGAGACAACGAACGTCGTCCGATTCGCACTGCTGTTCGGCACAACGTGGTTCGTCAACGCGTTGGTGTTCGGCGGGATCCTCGTGTCCGTGTACCTGGCGATCGCGGTGACCCGCCGATGGCCCACCCTGCGGCCGAGCTTGCTCTACGTGCCACTGTTCGCGACCGTCGCTCTGGCCTGGGCCGTGCCCTTGCATTCGCTCCTGGACCTGAGCCCCGCGGCGCGGCGTCTACTTCCCACTCGAGGACGTCCCCCGGATACTCGAGGTGCTTCAAGCCGTTGACATGGGTGAAGAGTTCGAGCCGTACGCCGTGCGAGTCAAAGTCCATGCGCACGACCCCGATCTCTGCCTGTTGGCAGTCGGGAACGTCCTCACCCTCGAAAGCGTCGTGTTCGCGACGACCACCTCCACTCGCTACACTTCAACGCGCTGGTGATGACCTCGGTGGCGATTTCTGCCAGGTTCTCTACCGGCAGGCCAGGCCAGGTCGGGGTGGTAGAAATCACCTCCCGCCCAGGTCACACGCGGTGCCGTGAACACCCCGGTAACGGATTTCGCCGATTCGGTAACGCCGCAGGCACGATTCCGCCGTCACTACCCCGGCCCCTCATTCGGCGGAGCGCTGACAACTTCCCCCGGTACCATGCACGATCACGAGAGCCGGCCCGGAGCCTGCCCGGATCCCTCCTATCGAGGTCCCATGGCCGACTCAACATGGAAGATGGCTTGTTCCATCACGGGCATGCGCCATGTTGCCCGAAGATCCACCAGCCCGTGTAGGGTTTCGACATGCCCGAAAAGCCGACACTCGTGGTCGTCGATGTGCAGAAGGCATTCGATGACCCGGCGTGGGGACCGCGGAACAACCCCGGCGCGGAAGGGAACGTCGCCCGGCTGCTCGCAGCTTGGCGGGCCGCGGACGCGCCGATCATCCATGTTCGGCATCGCGAGACCGACCCCGAGTGGCACTTCTTCAACGAGGGAGACCCCGGGTTCGAGTTCAAGCCGGAAGCGATGCCGCTGGCGGATGAGCCGGTCGTGACCAAGGGAGTCAACTCCGCATTCATCGGAACCGATCTGGAAGAGCGGCTTCGCGCAGCGGGCGCCACCACGGTCGTGATCGCAGCAATAACAACCGACCACTGTGGGTCAACCACGGCGAGGATGTCGGGCAACCTCGGATTCGAGACGTGGTTCGTCGGCGATGCGTGCGCCACCTTCGACCGAGAAGGTCCGGATGGGGAGTTCTTCCCGGCTGATCTCATCCACCGCACGGCCCTTGCGAGCCTCCACGACGAATTCGCCGATGTCGTATCGAC
>JALYLU010000759.1 GCA_030774075.1 Actinomycetota bacterium
GTCATGGGTCGCGCGTTCGCACTGCGCCGGTCGCGCCGCTCAGGCACCCAAGCCCACCTTCGACCCGCGCGCACACGCCACGGGCGCTGACCGCGCCGCCGAAAGTGCAACTCGTCGCGCTCGCCAGCGGCGACGCAACCATCACCGTCAGCGTGCCGTTCAATCTGACGCTGCGCGCCACCGGACCGTGTTGGGTACGGGCACGCACCGACCACGGACACACGCTCTACGAGGGAACCTTGCAAGCCGGCCAGACACAAACCGTCACCAGTGCCGAACCACTCGTCGTGCGGTTCGGCAACACCCCCGCGATGGCTCTTGTCGTTGACCGGACCCAACTCGACCTGTCGGGCGTTGCGCGCACCGCCGACCTGCAGTTCCAGACCTAGCCGCGCCCGATCAGATCCCACGCCGACGAAACAGACTTCCTGGAACCGGGCGTCGTCGTGCAAGAACCGAACAGATCCCTATGATCGTCGTCGTGAAGGTTCCCGCGATGGAATGAAGAACCGTGGCGGGCCCTCGTGCTTACGTGGACCGGGAACTGGGTGGCGACGTTCGGGTGGAACATGACCGACAAACGACCGCAGCAGGAAGGCGACTACCTCCTCGCCGTCTTCGTGTCGGTAATCAACGCTGGAAAGATGGGCGAGCTTGGAATCTCCCTGCTGATCGGCGGTCAGTGGCTTTCGGGTCAACTGATGGCGGCACGCGACTGGTTTGAAGGCCTTGGTGCATACCTAGATCGTGTTCCGATGGCGGGCGCGCTCGGCGAGATGGTCAAGGCAAGTGGGATGTGGGCGTACCCGCCCGAAGAAGAACACGAAGAACAAGAGGTGCCCAACGCTGACGACGGCGTCGCGCCGAAGGTGCCGATTGGCTATCTGCATCTTCGAGATGCGCAACTGATCTCGGCCGCCGATCCGGTCCCCACCGAAGGCGGCTATGTTCGGATCCGGATCGAATCCATCGACGGTTGGATGCTCGGTCGTCTGGGACCGCCCGGTTTCCGGCCCGCGTCTCCCAACCCGTAGTTCCGCCGATGCTTCTTGCGGGTGCGGTGTTACAGGGTCATGGTCTGGCGTCTTGCAACGGTTCATCGCCCCTACCGTCGACAGCGGTGCAGCGATTCAGAAACCGGGCCCCCGCACCTGGAGAACGGAGCGGGCGGCTACGACGGATGGGTCGCCCGTACGTTTCGCGCGCGCGGGTGTGACACTGCCGCGTGACCGGGTTCGAGGGTCGCACATCCGAAGGAGAGCGCGTGTCGCCGCTTCCGCTGCTAATCGGACGCGTGCTGTTGATCCCTCGAACGCCGCTGACGCCTGACCCGACCGAGGCGATCGACGACCTCTCCCGGCGAATCGGCTACCGGGCGCGCATGGTGCGCTCTCTCCCGGCGACCGGTACGTCTGGGGTCACGACGAACGGAACGCGGACGGATGCCTCATCGGGCCGGTTCCGAGCAGCTCGTCTCGACAAGGTGGACACAGCCACCATGTGGCCAGAGCCGCGCTGTCGAGGGCGGGATCGCCCGGAAAGTCAAGCCGGCAGCGCCAAAAGCGTCGCGGGCGTCGGGGCCGCGACCCAGGTGCTGAAAACTCCTACTGGTAGACACGCTGCCTCCCCTCGGTCAACCGAGCAGTGCACCGGTGAGAGGTTGGCACCCACGTGATGCCGTGCGAGCGAGTAGATGCCGACTCGTCGTCGGCGGTGCCCCAAGAACTCGCCACACATGGCGTGGCTCCCACCTGACAGGCGGCGCTGCTCTGCACACCTTGACCTGCTCTGCACACCTTGACGACGCCGCCGGCGTTCAGATCGCTCATCTCGTGGCAGCAGCGACGCCTCATCGGTCGTCTCGTATCCTGCGGTGATGGCCAGCCCGTCGCCTTCCGAAGCGGAGCATCGCGATAGGCGCTTGCCCGATAGTGACCGCGACCAAGATCTGATCGCCGCGGCGCACGCGGCAGCCGTGGCGGCCGGCGAGCCCGGGTACTCGGATCCGGCGACGGGCCTGTTCGTGTTCACCGCTGCCGCGCTGCGGGCGCGCGACACTTGTTGCGGCAGCGACTGTCGACACTGCCCCTACGAGTGAGACCACCGCCATGAAGATCGTCTCGTTGCTGCCGTCGGCGACTGAGATCGTCTTCGCCCTCGGGCTCGGTGATGCGCTCGAGGGCGTCACCTTCGAGTGCGACTATCCGCCCGAAGCGCGCACCAAGACCGTCGTCTCCGGGACGGCATTGCCCACCGACCGGCCGCTGACCGCACGCGAGATCGACGACGATTTTTTTTTTAATGTTAATGCGTGCTAAGAGATCTACACC
>JALYLU010000760.1 GCA_030774075.1 Actinomycetota bacterium
CATCAAGGGAGACGACAGCGCAGCGACCGGAGGGGAGCGGAGCGTGGAGTCGACCCATCAAGGGAGACGACAGCGCAGCGACCGGAGGGGAGCGGAGCGTGGAGTCGACCGAGAAGTAGTGAGTAACGTCGGCCGTCGTGAGCGTGTGGCTACAAGAGGCGCGGGCGTATCCGAACGGAGTCGTCTGCACTCCGCACTATCTGGCGACGGCTGCCGGCGCCGCGATGTTGGCCGAGGGCGGGAACGCGATCGATGCCGCGTTCGCGGCGAACTTCGTCCTCGGGGTCGTGACGCCGTATATGTGCGGCTTCGGCGGGGATCTGCTCGCGATGGTCTGGGACGGTGGGCTCAACGCGTACCGGGGAGTGGGCCGCGCGCCGGCCGGCGCGACCGCGGAGTTCGTACGGGAACAATCGGGTGAGTCGGAGATGCCGGTGTTCGGCGCGCACCCGGTGACCGTGCCGGGCGCGGTCGAGGCGTGGTTCACACTCATCGAGAAGTTCGCCACGCGTTCGTTCGGGGAGCTCGCGCAGCGAGCGCTCCACTACGCGGAAGATGGTTTCCCCGTCACCAAGCGCGGCGCGTGGTTCTTCGAGAACAGCGCGATCCTCTACGACCACTTCGGGCTCTCGGATTTTCACGACGCCTACGGCGATCTCGCGCCGGGCGATTGGATCCGCCAACCCGAGCTGGCGCGTACGATCCGCACGCTCGCCGAGGACGGAGCCGATGCCTACTACCGCGGCCCGATCGGAGCCGCGATCGCGGAGCGACTGCAGCGGGCCGGAGGTTGTATGACGGCGGCCGACGTCGCGGCGCACGCCGGCGCGTGGGTCGAGCCGCTGCGCGCGCCCTTTCGCGACGTCGAGATCCTCGAGATGCCACCGCCGACGCAAGGTCTCACTGCGCTCGAGGCCCTGCGGATCGTCGATGGTCTCGAGCTCGGACGGGACGGACCGGATCGGGAGCATCTGTTGATCGAAGCGGTCAAGCTCGCGCTGGCCGACCGGCGCCGCTACCTCGGCGATCCCGACGCGATGACGATCGCGCCGGAGCGGCTCCTGCGCGACGACTGGATCGCGTCACGGCGTGCCGACGTGGATCCGCGGCGCGCGCGTGTGGAGGAGCGTCACGTCGAACCCGACGGCGGCACGATCTACATGTGTGCCGCCGACCGCGACGGCATGCTGGTGAGCCTCATCCAGTCGAACTTCTCGGGTGCCGGTTCGGGACTGCGCGTCGGGGAGTGGGGCTTGAACCTGCACAACCGCGGCTCGGCGTTCGTGCTCGACGACGAGCACCCGAACGGCATCGGGTCGCGCAAGATGCCGTTGCACACGCTGATCCCCGCGATGTCTGCGCGCGATGGTCGTCCCTGGCTCGTGTTCGGCACCGAGGGCGGGCACGGCCAGGCGCAGACCCACACGCAGCTCATGGTCCGGATGCTCGTCGACGGCGACGACCCGCAGCGCGCGATCAGCGCACCGCGGTTCACGATCGATCCGGGGAGCGGCCGCGTCACGATGGAGGACCATTTCGATCCGGCCTGGATCGACGAGCTCCGTCGCCGCGGGCACGAGATCGACGTCGTCCGCGGTTACCGCCACGGCCCTGGGATCGCGCACGCAATCGAGACCATGGCCCGCGGGTACCGCTGCGGTTCCGATCCGCGTGCGGAGGGCGGCGCGTCCGGTCTGTAGCCCGTACCCTTGAGGCCGATGCGTCCCGCTCGGACACGGGTCCTGACGATTCCGAATCTCATCTCGTTGGCCCGGTTGCTGTGCGTGCCCGTGTTCTTGTGGATGCTGTGGGAGCCCCACCCGGCCCGGCGTGGAGCGGCGGTGCTGCTCGCGGTGCTGGGCGCGACCGATTGGGTCGACGGCTGGATCGCGCGCCACTTCGACCAGGGCAGCGAGCTCGGCAAGATCCTCGACCCCACCGCGGATCGCGTGCTGCTCGTCGCGGCGGCGGTCGCGCTCTTGCGCGAGGGGCTAGCGACCGGGGTAGATGTGATCTTGTGGATCGTTCTCGCGCGTGAGGTTCTCATCGCGATTGCAACCGTGGTGCTCGCGCTTGCGGGCGCCCGCCGCATCGACGTCGTCTGGGCCGGAAAGGCCGGAACCCTCGCGCTCATGATCGCGCTGCCGATGTTCCTCATCGCCGACGCCGCGCACTCGGTGCGCTCCGTCTTCCAGGTCCTGGGTTGGGCCTTCGCCATCGGGGGAATTGTGCTCGGATATTTCGCGGCCGCGAAGTACGTGCCCGCGGCACGCGCCGCGTTACGGGAAGGAAGGACCGCGCGTCCCGCCGCGGAGGTGTCGTCATGAAG
>JALYLU010000761.1 GCA_030774075.1 Actinomycetota bacterium
GATCGATCCCGTGCACGCGAACGCCCTGCCGTCTGAGTGGTAACGCGATACGACCGGTGCCGATGCCGAGCTCGAGGGCGGCGCCGGTTCCCGCCAGTTCGGCAAGGAAGCGCACCGCCGGGTCAACGACGGCGGCGTCGAACATGTCCGATGACATCGCGTCGTAGCGCTCCGCTATCCGTTCGTCGAAGTAGATCTCGGGCACGGGCGCACTATGACCGCGGCTCGGCGGAAATCGCCACCCAATTCCCATGTCCGAGTGCGAGTCTTATCGTGATGCGGGTAAGAAGACTCCTCACCGACGACGTCTCGCTCATCGCCACGATCGACCGGTCGGAGCACGTTGACGTCCAGTACCGAGTGATCGACGGACGGCTGACGGAAGAACCAGTGGCGATGACCGAGATTCCGACCTGGGATCCCACTGGGTCGGGCCCGCACAGCGTCGCGGCCCAGGTCGACTTCTGTGCGTCGTTGATTGCTGACGGCGCCGTTCTCCTCGGCACCTTCGACGAGGAACGGCCCGCCGGCCTCGCCGTGGTCGACCCGTTGTTCGGAACTCGACTGGCGTGGCTCGCCTTCCTCCATGTCAGCCGGCCGGAACGCCGACGGGGCGCGGCTCGCGCGCTGTGGGGCGCCGCCGTCGACCTCGCGCTCGTGGCGGGCGCAGAGTCGATCTACGTCTCGGCGGCGCCAACCGGATCTGCAGTCGGCTTTTACCTCCGACAGGGCTGTCGCTTGGCGGACCCGGTCAACCCGGCACTGTTTGCGAAAGAGCCCGACGACATCCATCTCGTTCGCTCGCTGCCGTGACTCAGGTCGTGGTGCGGTAGCGGAGGTGGACGACGCCGTTGTCGAATCGGCGAGCGTCTCGCAGTTCGATGCTCAGGCGGACATTGTCGGGGAGGGACTGTTTGCCGCCTCCCACCACGACGGGCACGACGAACAGGTGGTACTCGTCGACCAATCCAGCCTTGATCGCCTGGCCCGCGAGGTCGGGACCGCCGACGGTGATGTCACGTCCCGCGGACGCTTTCATCTGCCGGATCACCTCCGGATCGAAGTCTCGCTCGATGCGTGTCCGGGCGCTGGATACCGTGTCCAACGTCTTGGAGTACACGACCTTGTCGGCCGCCTGCCATATCTGTGCGAAGTCCTGGACGACGGGCGGCTCGTCGACGAGGGAGAGCGCGGTCTCCCAGTAGACCATCACCTCGTACATCCGGCGCCCGTAGAGGTACGTCCCGGCCGGCCGCTCGAGGTCGTTGACGAAGGCGTGCACCTCCTCGTCCGGCGCGGCCCAGTCGAAGTTGCCGTCCTCGTCCGCGACGTACCCGTCGAGCGAAGTGATCACCGAGTAGATCAGATTGGCCATCACTTTCACCTAGCGGTTGTACTCGAGTTGCTCGTTCCAGTCGTCGCTGCGACCTTCGGGTGTGAGATCGAAGATGTTCCAAAGTGGCTCGATGGTGCCGACGTGGCGCATGTCCTGTCCGGGTTCTGTTGGCGCGTAGAGGAGCTCTGCGCCCCAGAAGTGTCGGATCACGTGACCGTCGCGGTGAAACACATTGAGCATCGGCATCTGGTCGCCGTCATCGGTTTCGCCGAGATAGTCGCGGTTGTACGTGTTGCTCGCCGACGAGAGGACGCGCAGGCGTCGCCATCCGCGTTCCACCGCGAACGTGTGCACGTGATCGAACGGGGCCTTTGCCACGGCGACGAGGTTCACGCGCGGGGCGACATGCTCCGCTGCGCCGTCGAGCTGGTCGAGCAGTGACGTGCACGACGGGCACGGGCTCTTGGCGAGCGGGAGCGAGGCCGAAGCACCCGTTCTGGGACCCGGGCGATCGTCGCCGGCCGCGCGCGGGAACATGAAGTTGTAGATCACGAGCGAATCACGACCGGGCGCGAACAGCTCCGACAGGCGCACGTCGCATGCGGCGCCGTCCGGGCTTGCTGCCTGGAACACATAGTCATGGGGGACAACTCCGCCCGGCGGGAGCGCGCGCCGCTCGGCGGCGACATCTTCCATCGTGCGCCGGAGCGCGACTTCTCGCTCGAGGAGTCGTTTGCGCGCGGAGCGATAGGCGTCTGTCTCTCCCGGGAACGTGACGGCCACGGCGGCTCCTCTCGTCGACTGACGTTCAGACCGCGATCGGCGCGAGAACTCATCGCGATGCTTGCAAACTCCCGCGAAAGCGCACCTGTCCCTCCGGGACTCCGGTGCCGCATGCCCGCGCGGGCTACGTTCGATCCTGGGAGGGCACATGACGATCGACGTGGTGCTCCTGGGCACCGGGAACCC
>JALYLU010000762.1 GCA_030774075.1 Actinomycetota bacterium
ACACCCGGCTTGCCTTCCGAGGTCACCACGAAGTTGTGACTGTCCGGCACCTCGAGGTCGTAGACCCTGACGGGCTCGGCGACGCGTACCACGACAACCTCAGCCACCGAGTCCGTTCCCGAGTCCGTTCCCGACTCCGACACGAGTCGCTGGCCGGCTTTGAGGTTGTGCGCCTGGACCCACTCACCGTCTGCAAGATAACGGTGTTCGTGGGTGCTCCGCAGTCGCAGCCCGTTCGTGGTGACGACGTCGACGAGCTTGCTGGTCTCGCCGGCGATCCACGAGCGAGATACGGCTGTGAAAGCCATCTGCTCGGCGGCGTGGGTGCGGACTCGTACCGTCTCACCGGCCTCGACGGCCTTAGTCAGCTGTTCGAAGGCCATCGGGCCGTGTTCGGTCTGCACCAACGTGTCGCCGGTGAAGCAGCAGGGGTTGGACGCAGTGATGCGGCCGGTCTCGGGGTTCGTGTGCCAGTCGTTGATCGTGTCGTCGTACTGGATGCCAGGGTCGGCGCACTCCCAGGCCGCCTGCGAGATCTTGGCGAACAGCTCGCGTGCGTCGACGCTGTCGATCACCTGCCCGGTGGTGCGGGCCCGCAGCCCGAAGTCGGTGCCCTCCTCCACGGCCCGCATGAACTCGTCGGTCACGCGGACAGAGTTGTTGGCGTTCTGGTACTGCACGGAGTGGATGTCGTCGCCGCCCAGGTCCATGTCGAACCCGGCGTCGCGCAGAGCGCGGATCTTGTGCTCCTCGCGCGCCTTGGTTTGCACGAACTCCTCGATGTCGGGGTGATCGACGTCGAGTACGACCATCTTGGCCGCGCGCCGGGTGGCCCCTCCGGACTTGATGGTGCCGGCCGAGGCATCGGCGCCGCGCATGAACGAGACGGGTCCGGAGGCCGTACCGCCGCTAGACAGCAGCTCCTTGGACGACCGGATGCGGGACAGGTTGAGGCCGGCTCCCGAGCCGCCCTTGAAGATGAACCCTTCCTCCTTGTACCAGTTGAGGATGGAGTCCATCGAGTCGTCGACGGACAAGATGAAGCAGTTGTGGACGCGGAGGTTGCCCGACAGATATTCGCCGCTCTCGGTCTGAATGTCGTAGACCTCCATCGCGCCGAGCTCCTCGACGCTAGCAATCTCGACCGTGTGTCGGTCGGTGCCGCCCACGTCGGGCTCGACGTGCAGCAACTGATCACCCACAGTGAGCTCGCCAGCAGGAACGAACTTGCCACTGACGTGATCGCTTGCACACCACACGAGATGATCAGCCGTGACATCAAGCGTGTGTCCAGCTTTGGTGTAAAGCCGCAGCACGTCTTTGATGCCGTTGGCCTTGACCGCGACGATCCGGGTCAGTCCCTCAGCGTCGTACACCTTGGTGCCGACCGCGCCCTTCTCGACGAGCCTGCCGATCGGGATGAGGCCATCTGGCGTGCTCACGAGCGCGTCGTACGGCTGGCATGCGCTGACCTGCTGCGGGGACTTCGTACCGACGTTGAACCACACCGGGGAGTTGAACGAGAAGTACTGGTGCAGCAGCATCCAGGTCAGCTCGTGCTCGAACAGCTCGGCGTCGTCGGGATTCGCGAAGTAACCGTTGTCCTCGCCGGCCTTCCGGTAGGTCTTGACCACCCGGTCTATGAGCTGCTTTAGGCTCCACTCGCGCGCGTCGGTGCCGACCGCGCCGCGGAAGTACTTGGTGGTCACGATCGTCGACGCGTTGACGCTCCAGAAGTCGGGGAACTCCACGCCGCGCTGCTCGAAGACCGTCTCGCCGGTCTTCCAGTTGGTCTGGACGACGTCGCGCCTCTCCCACACGACCTCGTCGTAGGGGTGCACACCCTCGGTGCTGAACGTCCGCGAGTACGCCAGCCCCTTCGCGCCCGGCTTGGCGCCGTACGCCTGGCCGCTCACCGTCTCGGTCATGAACTGCTCCTGTTCTGGTGCGCCCCTGCGCGCACTTCCGGTTTCGCCAAATGCTGCTTTGCGGTGTGCTCTTGTCTCAACAATCCGTCGGGCCGTCTTGTGCCCGAATGACTCCGGTTTTGTCATGTTTTCTGGTACGCCCTAGCGCCAGCCGGCCCGGCTCGCGCAGGCCGTTGCCCCGGCAGCGGCTCGGTCTCGTCAGGGGCGCCCGCCGGTCGCTCCGCGCGGAGCATGGCGATCTCGGTCTCGAAGTCGTCGGCGCTCTCGAAGGCGCGATAGACACTCGCGAACCGCAGGTAGGCCACCTCGTCGAGCTCCCGGAGCGGGCCCAGGATGGCGAGCCCGACCTCGTGAGCCGGCACCTCGGCCC
>JALYLU010000763.1 GCA_030774075.1 Actinomycetota bacterium
CGGCATCCTGACCACCGCCGGTAACCTCGTCCTCGCCGGGCACACCTCGGGCGTCCCGGGCCCGAACGGATCGACGAAGGACCCCAAAGGAGGCGGCTCGGTGAGCGCCTACAACGCCATGACGGGCGCGAGTCTCTGGAACTCCGAGCAGCTGGACGGGGGCGCCGGCGCCCCGAGCATGACCTACTCGGTGAACGGCAAGCAGTACATCTCGATCTTCGCCGGCGGCGGCGGTAGCGGCAAGAAAGGCGACAGCATCTACACCTGGGCATTGCCGTAGGCCGTAAGAGCTAGACGATGACGGAGCCGGGCGACGGAAGATCTGTCGCCCGGCTCACTCTTTTGGAAGCCTCTGCGGCTACTCTTGCGTTGTCAATCAAACCATCATTCCTCGAGGGGGTTCTACCAGTGCGACTTCGAATTGCAATGTTCGCCTCTGCTCTCGCGGGCCTCTCAATTGTCGGTCCGGCAGCGCCGGCGAGCAGCCACACCAAGCTGGTGACGCCGATCAAGATCAGCGTCGTCGCCCGCGACTTTTCGTTCAAGTTCTCCAAGCTGAGCGTGAGGGCCGGCTCGACGGTGATCTTCACCCTGACGAACAGGGGTGCGACGGACCACAATCTCGTCTTCACGACGCTCCACAAGGCCACGCCGCTGGTCGCGCCCGGCAAGAGCTACAAGCTTAAAGTCGTCTTCAAGAAGAAGGGCCGCTACCCCTACGTCTGCACCGTGCCGCGGCATGCTGAGCGCGGCATGGCAGATTCGTTCCTCGTCAAGGCCGCGTAGGACGCGATCCTTTCGACCTGGGGGAGCGGCTCGCTCCTGCTCCCCCAGGCGAACCGATCAGAAGATGACGATGTGGCCCTTGGGGCCGGCGGGCTTGCCGCGGAAGAGCAGTTCGTAGCGGTACGTGCCGCGGAATTGCCAGTTGACGAATATCGAGTCGCGGCCTCCAGGTTTGATCACCGGCGTGGCCGCTCCCCAGACCCGCCACGCGTACGGCCGGGTTCCTTTGTTCGTGACCGAATAACGGATCTGAGCGCCGCGCGGAAGGCGGCTGACGCCGTTCCGGGTGAATTTGTCCTTGGCAATCGTGATCGTCTTGTCGGTGAGCGTGACCTTGACGATGTAGATGACTCCCGGCGTCGTGGTCTGCGGTCGCGTCTGCGCGGCCGGGACAATCGTTGCCGCAAGCGAGACTACGGTCGCACAGGAGAGCGTAAGCAACCCCTTTGTTGACATGCCGACGATGCTAGCACCGCCTCTTCTTGCCCTGGCTGTGCTTCTCTGCGCGGGTTGCGGCTCGCATCAGGTGTCCGCAGACTGGCCGGTCGCGAACCGCAACCTTGCTGCGACGCGCGCTTCGAGCGAGCGCGGCATCGACGGCGCGAACGTGCGGCGGTTGCATGTCGCTTGGCGCTTTCGCTTCCCGATTCACCCGCGCGAGTCGGGCGTCTTCACCGCGACGCCGATTCTCGTCGGTGACACCGTCTACGTCCAGGACATGGAGAGCGATGTGTTCGCGCTCGAGCTCCGGACCGGTCGCTTGCGCTGGCAGCACCGCTTTCATGCGGGAACGCCGGGTCCAAACGGCGTCGCAGTCGCCGACGGACGCGTTCACGGCGCGACGGATACGACCGCGTTCGCACTCGATGCGGGAAGCGGGCGTCTGCTCTGGCAGCGACGGCTCGTCAGCCTCACCGAGCCGTTCGTCGACATAGCGCCGGTCGTTTCGCGCGGCATCGTCTACACGAGCACGGTCGGATATGGGCCCGGCAGCCGCGGCGCGCTCTACGCGCTTTCGGCCGAGACCGGCGCGGTCCTGTGGAAGTTCTCGACGATCCGTGACCCGTGGCGGTATCCGCGCGAAGCCGGCGGCGGCGGTGCCTGGCAACCGGTTTCTGTCGACGAGGACGGGCGCGTCTACGCCGGGGTCGCGAACCCGACACCGTGGGGCGGCTCACGGCGGCGGCCGAACGGCGGCGCCTTCCCAGGCCCCGCGCTCTACACCGACTCGCTACTCGTGCTGGACGGGGCGAGGGGACGGCTGCTCTGGTACGACCAGGTGACGCCGCACGACGTCCGGGACTATGACTTCCAGATCTCGCCCATCCTGGCGACCCTCGGGACGGGTGCAGACGAGCGAAACGTAGTCTTCGGTGCGGGGAAAGCCGGCCGGGTGATCGCCTGGGACCGCGAGTCCCACCGGCGCCTCTGGGAGACACTCGTCGGCCGGCATCGAAACGACGTGGGTCCGCTGCCTCGTCGGGTCATCAGAGTCTGCCCGGGGCTGTTT
>JALYLU010000764.1 GCA_030774075.1 Actinomycetota bacterium
AGCAAGACCCGGCAGAGAGAAGTAGAGAGATGGCTAAGCGCGAATTTCCACTCGAGCGCACCCGCAACATCGGCATCATGGCCCACATCGACGCGGGCAAGACCACCACGACCGAGCGCATCCTGTTCTACACCGGCCGTACCTACAAGATCGGCGAGGTGCACGAAGGCGCCGCCGTCATGGACCACATGGTCCAAGAGCAAGAGCGCGGCATCACGATCACCTCGGCCGCGACCACCGCGCAGTGGAACGACTGCCAGATCAACATCATCGACACGCCGGGCCACGTCGACTTCACGGTGGAAGTCGAGCGTTCGCTACGCGTTCTCGACGGCGCGGTCGCGGTGTTCGACGCCGTCGCGGGTGTCGAGCCACAGACCGAGACGGTGTGGCGGCAGGCCAACAAGTACGACGTGCCGCGCTTCTGCTTCGTCAACAAGATGGATCGCGTCGGCGCCGACTTCGAGCGATGTGTCGAGATGATGCGCGACCGGCTCGACGCGGTGCCCGCGGTCGTCCAGCTCCCGGTCGGCGTAGAGAGCCAGTTCCGGGGCGTCATCGATCTCGTCACCATGAAAGCGGTGCTGTGGCCGCTCGACGACGACACCGAAGGCGCGGAGTTCGCGGTCGTCGACATCCCCGCCGAATACACCGACGCGGCCGCGGCGGCGCGCCACGAGCTGCTCGAGACGATCGCGCACGTCGACGATCACCTCCTGGAGAAGTACCTCGACGGCGAAGAGCTCACGGCCGACGAGATCAAGGCTGCGATCCGCACGGGAACCCTCGCCTTCGAATTCGTACCGGTGCTGTGCGGCTCGGCGTTCAAGAACAAGGGCGTGCAGCCCATGCTCGACGCCGTCGTCGACTACCTCCCGGCGCCAATCGACATCAAGCCCACCGAGGGCATCGACATGCACGGCGAACCGGTCGAGCGCAAGGCCAGCGAGAATGAGCCGTTCGCCGCGCTCGCGTTCAAGATCGTCGCCGACCCGTACGGCAAGCTGACCTACTTCCGCATCTATTCGGGCAAGCTCGAAAAGGGTTCGGAGATCTACAACTCGACGAAGGATCGCAAGGAGCGCATCGGTCGCATCCTGCGCATGCACGCGAACCAACGCGAGGACATCGAGGTCGCGTACGCGGGCGACATCGTCGCCGGCCTGGGTTTCAAGCAGACGACCACTGGCGACACACTGTGCGAGCGCGCGCATCCGATCGTGCTCGAGCGCATGGACTTTCCCGAGCCCGTGATCTCGGTCGCGATCGAGCCCAAGACGAAGGTCGACCAGGACAAGCTCGGTAAGGCGCTCGGCTCGCTCTCGGACGAGGACCCGACCTTCCGGGTCCACACAGACGACGAGACCGGACAGACGATCATTCGGGGAATGGGCGAGCTCCACCTCGAGGTGCTCGTCGACCGGATGATGCGCGAGTTCAACGTCGAGGCGCACGTGGGCAAGCCCCAGGTCGCGTACCGCGAGACGATCACGCAACCGGTCGAGAAGGTCGAGGTCCGCTACGTCCGCCAGACGGGTGGTCGCGGTCAGTACGCGCACGTGGTGATCGCCTTGGAGCCGACCGGCGCGGCCGGCGGTTACGAGTTCGTCGACGAGATCAGGGGCGGCGTCATCCCGCGCGAATACATCCCAGCGGTCGATGCCGGCATCCAAGAAGCGATGCAGGGCGGTGTCGTCGCGGGGTACCCGCTCGTCGACGTGCGCGCCCGGCTCACGTACGGCTCGTACCACGAGGTCGACAGCTCGGAGATGGCGTTCAAGATCGCCGGCTCCATGGCGCTGAAGGAAGCCGCCCGCAAGGCCAAGCCCCAACTGCTCGAGCCGGTCATGTCGGTCGAGGTCGTCACCGCCGAGGAGTACATGGGCGACGTCATCGGCGACCTGAACTCCCGGCGCGGTCAGGTGGAGGGCATGGAGCAGCGGGGCAGCGCGCAGGTCATCAGGGCGAGAGTTCCGCTGGCCCAGATGTTCGGGTATGTTGGCGACCTCCGGTCTCGCACCCAAGGACGCGCGACCTACACGATGCAGTTCGACTCCTACCAAGCAGTGCCGGAGTCGATCGCGCAAGAGATCGTGGCTCGCGTGCGCGGCGAATGACGCGCTCCCGACACGTATCAGTCCCCATCAGCATCTTCCGAACCGAGAGGTAGAGGTCGTCCCATGGCGAAAGCGAAGTTCGAGCGGACGAAGCCGCATTTGAACATTGGGACGATTGGTCATATTGATCATGGGAAGACGACGTTGACGGCGGCGATTACGAAGGTTTTGCATG